>CAJCJB010000119.1 GCA_903970545.1 Candidatus Saccharimonadota bacterium
CAAAGCTTGACTTATAATACTACCGTCACTTGCAACCTGAAATAAAGTATTAAGGTTTGTTGAATTAATTACAGTTATAGGGGCTACTCCTGAAGTAGATCTTATAAGTGCTGAACCTTCAGTTGAAATAGCAAAAATGGAATTGTTATTTGCATCAGTCATAAGTATCGCGGCACCGGGTCCAGTAGTAGAAGATTGTAAATGCAACAAAGCACTTGGGGTATTTGTTCCTATACCTACATTACCGCTATTTGCTACGTTGAAAAAACTATTAGTTCCATTACCTACATTTAGTCCAGCATTTGCTGGTAAAGCCAATATATCAAGCTGAGCTGCAGGGTTAATTCCACCTATTCCAACCAAACCATTAGATGTTATTCTGAAAAAATTAGATGTGTGTATATTACTTTGAGCGTCATAAAACTGCGAATTTATACTTACCATATCATGCCCAGAAGGTATATTATATAATACCATAGAACCATCACTGGTTACATTAAATTCATACGGAGGAGCCCCGCCATCGTTATTATCAATAATTAAAGCTGGGAAACTACTACCAACTGATGCTGTGTTAATATGCAATAAAGCACTAGGATATTGTGTTCCAATACCCACCAAACTTGGTTGCCCACTATTAGTATTTGGCACAAGAAACAAAGACTGAACTCCATTTGATTTTAAAATAAATGGGTTATTATCACAAGTACCTATTGATAAATCCCCTCCGGTTGTAACGCCTGTTAAATTATCTCCTCCCATCGACCAAGTTGGCGCACCACTAACACAACTCGTAGATAATGTTTGTCCTATTGCCCCTCCTATTATACTCCCCCCTGGGGTTATTAAGAGCTGCCTGTTTCCTGAAGCACCTGATGATGCCAGAGAAGATATAGTAACACTATTCGTAAACACCGCAGGAGTAGATACGTTTAAGTTACCGTTCGTTGAATTTAAGCCACCTGCTGTAAGCGTTCCTGTTACAATAGCATTACCAACCACATCTAAAGCAGCTTGTGGGTTGTTTGTTCCTATACCAACGTTACCGTTATAATAAATTGGCGCATGAAAAGTATCTGCTGTTTGTTGCCATAGTTCAACACCTACAGAGAATATATCATTACTTACACAACCAGCAGAACTTGTTCCGGTTAAAGTATAGTTGGTTGTAATTTGAGGTGAAGCTGTTACAGTTGAGCCGGATGTTGAACTTAAGTTAGTTGCCGGAGACCATGAGTAGCTATTTGCACCGCTAGCTGTAATGGTTGGTCCTTGTCCTCCTAATACAATTGGAGTACTTGGATTAATGCTAAGATTGGGTAATGGGTTTACAACAAGATTGATTGTTTGAGTCCCTACACAACCGTTTCCGTCTGTTCCACTGGCTGTATAAACAGTTGTGTTACTTGGGTTAGCTGTTACGTTTGCTGTGTTGGTGTTGTTTAATGCTGTGTTTGGAGACCAGGTGTAGGTTGTTGCTCCGCTTACGGTTAAGTTAGAACTAAAGCCTACGCATATAGCGGTTGGTGTAGCGGAGATGCTTAACGTAGGTAATGGATTTACATTTACGGTAACTGTGGTAGTTCCTACACAACCGTTTGAATTTGTTCCGCTGATTGAGTAGGTAGTTGTTGCAGTCGGGTTAGCGGTTACTGCCGAACCTGTCGTTGCACTTAATCCTGTATTTGGAGACCATGTATAAGTATTTGCTCCGCTGGCTGTTAAATTGGTACTTGATCCCGTACAGATAGTTGTTGTTGTCGGTGTGATATTTAAAGCAGGTAATGAGTTTACCGTTACAGCAAATGCTTTGGTGTTTACACATCCGTTTGAGTTAGTTCCGGTTAAGGTGTAATTAGTTGTTGAAGTAGGGTTAGCTGTTACGCTGGCTCCTGTGCTTGCGCTTAGTCCGGTAGATGGAGACCAAGCATAGGTACTTGCCCCTGATGCAGTTAAACTTGTACTGCTTCCATTACAAACAGCAGGTGAAGATGGGCTTAATGTTAAAGTAGGTAAAGGATTTACAGTAACTGTTAATGACTGTGCTCCTGTACATCCGTTTGAACCTGTGGCATTAATAGAGTAAACTGTTGTTACACTTGGGTTAGCTGATACAGATGCTCCACTTGTAGTATTTAATCCTGTGCTTGGAGACCATGTATAAGAACTGGCTCCACTGGCGGTTACGGTTGTGGTATTTCCGATACAAATAGCAGGTGAACTTGGAGAGAAAGTTAAACTGGGTGCAGGGTTAACAGTTACTACCACGGTTTGTGATTTAGAACAACCGTTTGAGTTTGTTCCGGTTACGGTATAGGTGGTTGTACTGGTTGGATTAGCTACTACACTGGCTCCTGTGGTGGCACTTAGTCCTGTGCTTGGTGACCAAGCATAGGTGCTTCCTCCACTGGCGGTTAAGGTAGTGCTGCTTCCTATACATATAGTTGGTGCGCTTGGGCTTACACTAATAGTAGGTAATGGATTAACCGTTACGGTTACTGTTTGTGTTTGAGTACAAGAACTGGCATCGGTACCTGCTACCGAATAAACGGTTGTTACGGTAGGATTGGCTGTTACAGAGGCTCCGGTAGTTCCGCTTAATCCTGTACTTGGTGACCATGCGTAGGTGCTTTCTCCGCTGGCTGATAAGGATGTGCTATTTCCATTGCAGATAGTAGCTGAACTTGGGCTAACACTCATAGTGCTGGTACAAACCATGGTAAGTTGTATGTTGGTTAGGTTGCTATAGGCACCACAATTAACACAAGAGCTTGGGAAGCTGGCATCATTATAATCGGTTCTCATACGGTTATTGGAATAACCTGTGGTTACATCAAAGAACTGGTAGCTGTTGGTATAGCTTCCTGCCTGATTAAGAGTAAGTATCTCTAAGTTGCTTAATCCGTCATATTGGAAAGGGGTAGTTAAGGTAATTACCTGCCATCCGTTTCCTCCGCTGAAGTTATAGCTGATGGTTCCGTTAAATACACTTGTAAATCCTGTTGTACCCGGATAGCTGGAAGAGCTAAAAGAGCTGGAAGATGTTTCACGCATTAGTATCTGTTGGCTTCCCATTGAATAAGTTGTTCCTTCATATACATAGAAGGCTATCTGGGTAATTTTACCTGCCTGACCTACATCGGTGGTTAAGTAAATATTATCTGCCCATGAATACTTGTAATAATTATCAAAAGGTGACAATGCAGTTACATAATTGGTGTTCATGTTACCAATGGTTACGGTATTGCTCTGTGATTTAACAGATACATTTAAAAGCAACGCGCAACATGCCGTCAGGGTGGCTTTGGTTAGGGTAGTCATTTTGTTCTTCATAAGCTTGTTTTTAATGTGATGTTTGTTTTGTATGCTAAATTTGATGGTGTGATATGATTTTGTAATACTTGAGATGATAGATGTTAAGAGATTATAGGGTATAAATCATAAGATTAATTACCTGTAGGAGCCAATCTGGTGTATTGGCAAGCTGCTGGTAAAGCGGAATAAATTGCATCCTTCGTCCTCACTTGGGCATTATCGTAGCCTGCATTGGCTAACAAACGGCAGAGCTGTGATTTTTTAATGGTTGACCATACAAAGGTTACGGTGATTACCTGTGCGGTGGAGTCCCAGCTTGCACTTATCACGCCTGCATTACTTGTTAGTGTGCCTTCTATCGTTGACTTGCAGCTCCCATTACCACTCACGGCAAAGCTCTTGGTTACGGTATCGCCGCCTGCTGCTGCTACTAAATTATTCTTGCTTAGTAAAGGGTTATTTCCTGCGTTCAAAATAGAAATAAAAAAAACCGCCAGTAAGGCAGCTACTACTAATTTACTTTTCATATGTGTGTTTTTTGATTTTACGTATTGCATGTTGTTGTTTGTGGTTGTTTGTTTTTCTTTTGTTGTTGTTTACTTTTTTCTTTTTGTTTCTTTTTCTATTTGCGAATTAAATTCAAAGTTTTTTATTTTTAAGAGGTAATTTGTGGAATGCACGTTTTAGTTTGTGGGATGTATCGTTTGGTTTGTGGAGTAAAAAGGGAAGTAGGTAGGCTCATAATCATTTTAACTTAATTTTTGTTAATGTTAAATTTTTTTCAAACATAGATTATTATTTTTAAATGATTTCCGATTGTGTAAAACTTAACGTAATGATAAAGTACATAACTTTAATTTCACATTAAGTTTACATTTTCTTAACATTCAAATTTGAAATTGAAAATTTTAACATAAACCATTTCCGCTTAACCTGTTAAATTAGTAGATGCAAGCCTTTTTTGAAGCCACGAAAACACTCTACTAAAAAATGTAGATTATTTCATGTGTAAGATTGATGGATTTTTTGTAGGATAAATAATTCTACTTTATGAACAGGTTGTTAAGATGTTTTCAACACCAAAAGGAGGTGATAATCGTCGGCTTTTTATAAATCTATTGGTCAAATTGGTGGTAAATGCGGAATATATAAAACAAACAACTACAAGAATGGATAACATAAAACACCGGTTAGAATTCTTCCAAAATGAAGATGCTGATATAACCAACTTCTCTCAAACAGAGGTCATGGCTATAACCGCCATGAAAAATGTGATTAACGTAAATTTAAGCGACAGGCTGTTCATTCTCGCAATGATGCAAAACGCGCTAAGGATTGACTATGATGAATACCAAAACTATTATGCTGATTGGTCAGATGCAAGGGAAGATGCTTTTAAAAACAGACGGGGAGATGATGTAAACAGGCAGCACTCGTCTTTACAAGAGTGTATGACGGCTTTTGATTATAAGAACATTATTTCAATTCCAATAGACACCAGGTACTATGTACTTTCTACAATCCAACGGGCATTAAACGTATATCTACATTCATATATCGAGTATTGCAAGCGACATGGAGTAGAGGAGCTAAGGGAAAATCCCGAAAATTCATAAATCTCGGTTCTCAGGCTCGATATACGTTACACCAATAAGTTTGTAGAAATCTCTCTCCTCTGGTACAGGGATTACATTGCCGTCTTTAGTTACGTATCCATCTACAAGTTTGTAGCCCCCAGGTGTTTCTATCATTGTTTTTGATTTTTAATATATCAGTGTATTCTGATATAAAAGTTCTACTTATTCAAAGCAGGATTGTTTCGTTTCTCAATAAGAGAAGAGCATTATCATTTAGCTTTTGCATGGCTCTTTGCGGATTTCCAAAATGGATTTTAGCCTCTTAGTGATTTTATTTCTCTTCTTGAGTAATGGAGACCTCTCTGCCAGCAACATATCGAATAGAATATCAAGAGGCTCTATTTCAGCCTGCAAATTCTTATATTCATTTTCAAGTTCATATAATATCTTGGAAATGGATTCATTGTCGAGAGCAGTGTTTTTGCGAGGTGTTTTGCCTTTACGTGGAGTTTTCTTACTTCCTCCGTTAATCTTCCCTCTTCTTTTTCTATTTTTTTTGAACTTTTCCATCTCCTCACTAATATCAAGCTGCCTGTCATAAAATGGAGATTGCTTATCCATAATCTTATCCAGTTGCTTATTTATGTATGCAATCAAATCCTCCACAATTTCAAGCTGTGTTCTGATGTCGTTCTCTATTGCAGCCAATGTTTTTCTTGGAACATAGAGTTCACCAATTAACTCGGGTGTTTCCTCCCCTTCAGTGTTTTTTTTCATTTTTCTTAGGGTTTAGTAATCTTACTTCCACCAACGCAATCTGCGCTCAGTTAAAGATTATACCCGGCAGATACTTTTTGTTCTATTTGAAGAGTTCAGAGAATGAATTTTCAAAAAAGCAAAACAAGCTCGTCAGCGAGTGTGGTAAAAATTCTGTATGCAGAGAAGTCCAAATCCGTTACCTTTTCTCAAGTATATAAAATACAAAAAATAACTACACATCAAAATGGGCGCTTCTAAACGAGACTTTTTACAAGAGGAATTCAATATCGGTACCGGTCGCAAGATTAGGCAAGCAGAACTGATACTTAAACTGGCTGAGGCGCACCTAATCCTGTTAAACCTATCAGATATGTTACCGGCAGATTACGAGCGCATCTCGGAGCTCCTAAACACTTCGGATTTGTATAAGGATACCGTCAGGCAGATAGCACAGAGTGATATGAGGATATGAAAACAAGATAAATTACACCTATATGGGTGTAACTAAATGTAAACCGGTGCGTTTCTGACAGCAGGATATGAAACTTCGTCACATTAATGTGATGAGGTTTAAGAATGTGAAACCACCTGCACAACTTCGTCACATTAATGTAATGAGGTTTAAGAATGTGAAACCACCTGCACAACTTTGTTACATTAATGTGATGAAGTTTAAGAATGTGAAACCACCTGCACAACTTTGTTACATTAATGTGATGAAGTTTAATAATATAAACCCATAGTTGTGTCTTAATAAGAACACCATCGTCTAATTACACCTAATCTCCTCTCTTATCTGAGCCTGTGTTCTTGCCTGCTTGTGAGCCATTGCAAATTCCGCATCAGATACACCGAATAATTTTCTCATCCGCCTTGAATGATCTGCTATTCCGATGTAATCCCCGTCGTCGAAAGATTCATTAAGCATATCTATAAGTTTCTGTTTTTTCTCTTCCGGCAAACCGGCTATGCTTGCCATCAGCATATAGGTATCGAATACTACTAAATATTTTCTTCTTTTTGTTCTCATCTATTTCTATTAGACACGTTTAAACTAAAAGGGAGAGCATTTCTGCTCTCCCCATGCAACATAACCATGGCTGGTTAGGGCTGCTTTGTAATTTTAATCTTGAGAGAAGAAGCAATGGTAATGAACGCATTAATGAATGCAACATCAACTTGGTTCGTGCAAACTACCTTCCTTGAATTTACTATAAGTATGTCCTGTGGCTTCAAAAAATTTCTTTCCCTGCCAGACGACTTCGCATACTTTCTCGCTTCGTTCAATTCGACGATAGCACCCCCATATCTTTTATATAGTTCCTTACTTTTGAAAACAGTTTGCAGCATCTGAAGAGAAATTGAAGGATGTAGCTTTACGTACTGACGAACAACCTCAAGGAAAACTCGACTTTTTGCAAGAACCTGCTTATTGAAAACATATTTTGTGGTATCACGTCCAGCCTTGGAAAGAGCAGTCTTTGAGAGTGTGGCTTCGTCTTTTCCATTTACATCAACAACGGGTTTCTTGGAAGCTTTTCCGTTCTTAGTTGCTTCACTTGCAACAATAACCGAATAAGTTTTGTTCTCTTCATTGAAAGACACTCTCTTGCTTTCGGTTAGTTTCTTTAAAGCCTTATGAATGGTTAGTTTGAACAATCCTGTTTCAAGTTCCATCTCTGAAATATTTTTACCGGCGTGTTTCTGTAGGAAGGTATAAATTACTTCTTCCGTCTTTTGTTTTGTTTCCATAATTTTTGTTTTTAGTTTAATTATATATCTGATTATCTCCGCAAACACCTGTATTAATGAGGGTTTCCGTAGCTTGAATATAATCAATCTTGGCGATAAAAAGAATAGCATCCGCAAGTGAAGTATACCATGCCTTCCGTAACATGGCTCTAAAATCTGCTAAGGATGCGGTTTTCCGCAGAGAGGTATTCGTTAAATTCAGGTTATGAATAAAATCAGAAACCCCAAGATAAAAGTGTTCTACACACCGAAACAGGTAAACACAAATCCGAACATCATAAACGGCACATCACGTTCACCGCTTAAGCCAATGCTACTTATGAAAGCCCTCGACGGCTTAGGAATCAGTAATCACATCGAAGTAGAAGGAGGCTTCGCTCCCTTTGAGATGGAAGACTTTAAGATTGCGCATACGGAAGAGTATGTAGATGCGTTCTTTGGTGGGATTGAACCTCTGTGTTCTTCTAACATGCTTCCTTGGAGTAAAGAGTTAGCAGAGTCTGTTCGTTATACTAATGCGAGTTTATACCACGCGCTGAGGCACTCGATATTAAATCCTTCACAGGTATCACACTCATTTACGGCAGGCTTCCATCATGCACGCCCTAAAGCCTGAAAAATAGAACTTATCTTTTTCTTCATCCTACCAGCCGCCATAGCACTTGAAAAACCACCAGCACGCTTTGCATTATCAACCATCTTCAAAAGAGCATCCTCCCCACCCATCTCCATAGCACCCTTCAATAAAATCTGGTTCCATAACCCGTTCTTCTGTCCGAGCACATCCGTATCCATGATGAGTTGAGATTTCTTAGAGATAGATAAATACTCCGCCTCATACCTCTCAAGAAGCTTCCTGTATAGCATAGGCTCATACAACATAGCTGCTTTTATCGGCGGCAATTTTAATTGTGTCGGTATCTTCTTGTTTAAACGCATCTCGTACCTCAATACATTCTTCCCTTCAAGCACCGGAAGTATAACCTCGTTCTTATACTTCTGCTCATGCACCTTGCCATAAAAAACCAACTGCCGTCTGCTTGACTTATAATAAATTCCATTGTTCTCCGGCACACGCTTGTAATAGGTGGCAGCCCCAAGATGATCGTAATACAAATGTTCTGGCTGCTCCAAGATATAGTTCTCTGCGAAATCAATCCGGTATACAGAAGCATCTGCTATGGGCAAACCTGTGAAGTCTGTGAGGCTTTCTATGGCTTCTTTGGTATCGTTAATGTTTAGCGTCTGCTGGTTATTACCGAAATGGTATTTACAGAGGCTGCCGGTGATATAGATGTTGGTCTCTCGTATGGCGAAGTTTAAAGACTTTAGCTTGCCTGAGATGGTTGTGGCTCCAGTTGCAAAACTGTGGTGTTCGGTGACGTTATTCAGTTTAAGAGACAACTCAGAGAGCGCCGTTGAAGCGTCCAGATCGCTCAGTGGTAGCGAGAGAGAAAGTGTGTCGTACATAACAGAAGTTGTTAGAAGGGTTAATTAACATATAAGCCTTACCTACTATTGGTATGATATGCCAGCCCTTATTTTATGTTTCATATTGAACTCTTACGGTTACCGTAACAGTTACTTCAGCAGGTGGAGCAGTTACCCCAAAATCCGACGTTTGGATGTGTTTTTAATCTAAAACAGAGCTAACGTTCACATTTTCTCAAAAAATAATTCAAGGCTTCCATCTTCACACTCAGCCCGTCAATCCTCAAGATGTCTCTAATATTCTCAGAAATATTTTTCTTTCGGTTATTTACTGATGATATTTCAACAGAAAATCAACGATTGAAATTTGGTTTTAAAAATATTTTACCATAACATTATCTAAACAATAGGCGAAGAGATACCAAAACGGATTTACACAACTTCATCACATTTATGTGATGAGGTTTAAGAATGAGAAACCAACTGGTAATAGTTTTTGTACCACTTCACCACATTAAAGTGATAAAGTTTAAGAACCATGAATAATAAAAGTAAGGTATTAAAAGAATATACCGCAGAAGAAATATTCTTACAGCAGAGATTAGCACTTTGGGGGTTGTTACCCAAAGTAGAGAGCCCCATTGTAGAAGCCTTAAAAGTATTTAAAGCAGACTATGAGGATATGGTTCATACTCCACCTGATATGGAGAATGTAATGCAAATCTCAAAAACATTAGGTATTCCTATCAATAGGAAAGAGTATATCAAGGTTACTTCAAGTACATCTGATACCCAAAACGATTATGACGCAACTACAGTAGGTTTTTACTTGGGGCTTCAAATGATGATTCCTGAAATTGATTCCATGTTGAAAGCAATAGCAGATGGTAAGTCTCATGAAATTTTTGGTGAGATGTATGTTATAGATGGTATAACCAATCCTTATGTGGAAAATATTAAAGAAGATATTGGTGACTTCATTAGCAATAATCTTGAAACACTTATGGAAGAGTATTATGTTAAGATTGATAGCCCCTTTGTAGATGCAGAAGCCTACGTCACTTCTGAAATTAACAACTTCGGTTTTTTATTCGGAGCAAGCCGTCCCGATGACGGCTGGAAATATTTGTCCTTTCGATTTGCTACAACCATAGAAGAAATTGAAGAGTTGTGGCAAAACAGGCATGAGATTATTCATGGCACCTATTATAACACGCTCTTTGATTTTAATATAGAGAAGCGAGCTGTCTATGCAAAACTGCTATTGGCAAAGGAGTATATTAATTTTTTAAAAGGCGAACGTTCTGAAACAAATTTGAAACAAATTTATAATCCTACTACATTTCAAAAACCGGATTTTGATGATAGGATTGTACTTAATGAAAAGGAACAGAAATTTATTAAGGCTTGCTTTGAGTTATTGTTACTGGATAAAAATTTCAGTGATAAGGATGATCCCATGATGAAGGATGAAGATTTAGATTATTTCCTACGTGCAAATTTTATTGGTTTCGGAGAGAAGCTGCCTCGCAAGAAATTCAAGTGCCCCTTTGATGTGAAACAACATTTTATATCTTATATAAGAGAGATACTGAATAAAATGACAAACACACGTATACCTAAAGATAAATTGAATAGCTTCAGGAACCTTAT
Source organism: Candidatus Saccharimonadota bacterium (assembly GCA_903970545.1). GTDB lineage: Bacteria > Bacteroidota > Bacteroidia > B-17B0 > Aurantibacillaceae > PALSA-968. Next base: position 10,488 of record CAJCJB010000119.1, read on the forward strand.
CCCAAATAATTTTGAAGGTCTTGATGGTGGGGTAGCAAAAAATATCACCGATAATTTTGGAAGGAAATTAAAAAATTATAATTCTAACTTGTGTTACCTCATCAAAAGATATAAAGACCAGTTCCTATAGTTAATCGATAATTCAATCGAAGTACGTTTTTTGTTTCGTCGATACTGAATTTTAATTGATTTGCATCCTAAACAAAATAAAAATGCAAAACAATTTTAAAATCAACAAAGAGCTAAGGTGGATCAAGGTATCCGAATTAGTTATTAATCCGGAGTATCGAATTTACAAAGCACGTAAACGCACCGCATTAAAAACAATCAAGAATAATTTTATTATTCAACCTTTAACAGGGATTGAGATACCTCCTCATGTGGTATTATTAGATGGTCATGATAGGTATGATACTATTTATGAGTTTGGGATGCAGGATAAGTTGGTACCTATATGGGTAGTAATTGATCCCCTTACGCCAAAGCAGATAAAGGAGTTTATACTTGAGTTGGGCAAGCACAAGCGAAAAACAAATCTGGATTACATGGCTGAGTACGAATTGTACAATAGTATCATACCCAACCAGCAAGGTAAAAAGCAGGAAGGCCCATATAGGCATCAGCTAATCGCAGACGAGATGGATATTAGCACCACCCAGCTTAGTAAACTGCTAATGATAAACGAAATTAATCCTACGCTATTGCAGGAGGTAGATCATGGGCACCGAACTTTAGCAGGTGCTGAGCAGAAGGCAAAGGAGATTAAACGTCAACTACCCGAGGCGAAGGAGAAAAAAGAAAGTCGCCAGTTAGATTTAGGTAAGCATGTTGATATAGCAGGCGCTGATACTGTATGCCCAACCTGCAAACGACCATTTGGAGAAATGGAGTGGAAAGACTTGCCAGGCTTTTTTACTTTCAAACGTGATGAAACAAACAATCAAACAACTTGGTTGGAACCATTAGACGAAAACAATGACCCTCAAACCCCAACTACAGATGAGCAAGAATAAACTAACCAACCTACTAATATTTAGTGGTTGTGGCGGCACAATTCGTGGATTTTCAATTAAGGAATTGGAAGCAAGCCTATTGATCTTAACTGATTCTACTGAAGAGTCAGGTCGATCAGACGATAATAATAACACTCAAAACCCAAGTACAAATGAAGAATAAACCAACGGCATTAGTATTGTGTGGTGGCATAGGAACAGTTTCCTGTGCCCTTCGTGAAGTTGGCTTTGAAGTAAAAGGTGTAATTGACCACGCTGCCATCCCTGCGTTATCTTACGCAAAAAATTTCCCGGAGACACCATTTTGGCAGGCAAGTTTGCTGGAAATAAATGCAAAAATGATATGTGAGAGATTTGGTATAAAGCGGTCAACCCTAAGTCTGGTACAGGTTTCAAGCCCTTGCACCGGGTATTCACTAACGGGTACGTTTGAGCCTACACACGTGGACAACCAACTTTTTTTCGTAGCGATGTTTTTAGCACTTCAACTCGAACCCAAAGTGATACTTTTTGAGAATGTACCATCTATGACCTACGATAAAATGAAAGTAGCCTTCGGTATGTTGGGGAGCTTTTTCAATCGCTTGGAGGAGAAATACAATATCGATGGTATGATTTTAGATTCCAGTAAGTTTGGAGACGGTCAATCGCGAAATCGGTTATTTATACAGTGTACCTTAAAGGTAGGGGTTCCTATGTGGCCATTACCATTACCTATAGCCGAAAGAAAAACAATTTCAGATATTTTACCAGGTGTAAAATATTTAGTGAGTACCAACTTTGGCGAGCGTACATACGAGGCAAATGAAACTGCGCCAACTATTACTGGACATGCCAACATCATACTGGGTTTTGAAGGATTTGAAAGAAAAGCTACAGCCAAAGAATTAGCACTTCTTATGAGCTTGCCTGAAACCTTCAAACTGGTAGGCACAGAAGCTGAACAGATACTTGGTATTGGTAATGGTGTGCCAGTAGGGCTAATGTCTGCGCTGCTACGCACAATCAAATATGACGTGCTTGGTTATGAAAAACCAGAAGGCTTAATACATCATTCAATATCTTCTGCTTTTGGTAACAAAACCGGTTATACCATTTACAAAGGCCCTTCACGGATAAATGGTAAAGAAATTATTGCTGTGCTGACAGTTAATTCCAGTAACAAAAAAACTGGTGATATGTCAGAGCTTCGTATCATAGAAGTTGATGCCGATACTTCTACATTACCAAAAGATACTATAACTGTTTGGAAAACATACCAAAATGGAGATTACCCTTTAGTTGATGCAAAGGACTTTAGGATATTTCAGGATTTCCCAATCATGTTTAGTGCCTATGGTGATCCCTACGCTATCCCGGAACAAATATTATTCGAGTTGTATACTGTTGCTTCCAAGGTCACATCCTACACACACCAATGGGAGCGACCTGATGCAGCATCACTCAAGACCTTTAGCATGGCTGTCGTTAATAATCTGGTAGATTATAATCGTGCTTTGGCTGCCGGATGGCGCACCTACCGTGTTAAACAAAGTAATGAAGCACTGCAGAAGAATGAGATGCTTTGCTCATACGAATCCAGCCAGGTACAATGCAAGGACTGTAACCTTTGTTCTGGTAATCAAAGCGCTACTAAAAATATAGCAGTACACTCACAACCTGTAAAGAAGGGTAAAGGTAAGCTGCTGAAAAAGGACAAAAAGCCGATAGCAACTAATGATGTGGTAATACCAACGGCACCAACTACTGATACGGTTACACCAACTGTAATACCGATTGAGGCAGAAGTACCAACTTCAACAACAGTTGATATTGTAGTACCAGTTGAAAATGCAGGAAGGCTTAGCCCTCCTGCATTAGCTGAAACTTCAAACGAAGACAACTCAAAAATCATCAGCATCAAATCGCTGATGGAGCAAAAATTTGATGAACTGCCTTTTACAGATAGATGGCAGACCTTTTTAGGGAGACCTTCATTAAATTTCAACGCCATTGTACACGGAATGGCGGGCAATGGAAAATCTACCCTTGCATTGCAGTTGGCAGGATACCTATCAGGATTTGGAAAAGTTATCTACGTAAGTGGTGAAGAAGGATTTAATAAAACGTTCGCTGACAAATTGAAAATTACCTGCTCTAAAAACACAGAGTTCGGCGTTGCTGATTTGCGTAGTTATGAAGAAATCCTCGCTCACGTAAAACAAGGTATTTACAATTTTATATTCCTTGATAGCCTCGATACAATGAAAATTGGAGTGGCACAGATGCGCCATCTAAGAGGACTGCATAATGAAACCGCTTTCATTACTATATCACAAAACACTAAGGCCGGACTGTTTCGTGGCAGCTATGAACTAATCCACGACTCCGACATTTGCATTCGGGTCGAAGACGGAGTTGCCGTGACTGAAAAAAACCGGTTTAAACAAAAGGGCTTAGCGCTTAAAGTATTTTAACGTCAACATTTCAAAATACCAATGCAACATTCATCCAACAGAACGAATGAGCTATACTCGCCTGTTACCAGGCTTAGTGACCGGCTTATTGAAATTACTGAGCTATGTAGTTTGCTCGGTTATGATGATATGAGGTCAGTACGAAGCTGGTGTAATAAAAAGAAAGTACCCTTATTAATGATTGGCAAAAAAACTTACACGATTAAGAATTTTGTAGAGCTACATATTGAAGGTATGCTTAACAAATTCGTAACCGTAAATTACAACAACGCGGACGAGATAATGAATGCCATCAGAAACGACGAAGAAATTAAACCAGTTTTAAATAATGAAACTATTGCAAAAACAGAAAAGCCAAAGAAACAAAAAATGAGTGCCGCTGCTTTGCGGTTTTTAGAAGATTAAAAAAATGTTGAAGATACCCTCCAAGTACGGCAGAACAGGTTTGAAATTAAAATGCCTCAAGTGCAAATATCAGGTCTCCCAGAAATGTGGACTTACCTCTCGCGACACTAAAGGAACATTTAAAAAACTGTTTGATTCGCAAAGGGTATGAACCGAAAGTTATTGAAGAAGCCGTAAAGAATTCCGTCGAACTCCAAGTTCTGCTCGACTTGGATAATTCTGATAAACATGGAATCCCCTTGAGGGTTAATCACTCCCGCAGGAATCCAATTATACGAAATGTGCGTCAAGGTTTAGTCAATAACAATCATGGTAAACCTATCGTAATGACGATCTCGCAGGTGGGTGAAACAAAAGTTGTGGATGGGATACCTCCTTCTGTTGTTATAAATGCCGACATATACGACGGAGATGGTGATTTTTTATTTGATTTCGATACGCTGGTAGAAACCTGCTATTCACAATGGATAGATATAGCAAACCAATACGACTGTATATAATTGGAAGATATGAATACAACAGAAGTTGCAACAGGGCTTAAGTTTAATCAAGAAAGATGGGGCAAATGGGTGACCGTATCATTATCTTGGGGTAGAAATGACCCTGAGAAAGTTACAATAACCAGGCTTCAAGGCTTAGGAATTTTGGACGCAGAATTATATGACATTAATCGGTTTGACGTAGAGAAAAAGCAGAACGGTTTACTGACAGTATATGACCACGCAAATATCAAATCCTACCTTTGGGTTTTAGGAGTATATGAGTTTTTTAGGATGATGGATGATAAAATCCGAAAGAACCCAGAGATAGCAAACGCGAAAGCGACAAAGGCAATTAGCGATACCAAGAAAGTATTTGCAAGACTTAGAGTTCCTTTGGCAAAGCTTGAAGAATCTCACAAGTATAAAGGAAAGGATTATTCGGTTCCTAAACTGGGTGCTAATGAAGAGCAGTTAGGTTGGCAAATAAATGATGATGAAATAATCTACTATCGATACCTATCAGATTTGGCAATCGATACCCTAAACCAGCTTAGGTTAAGCAATTACGAGCAAAATGAAAGGAAACGCTCACCCCAACTGGAGAAGTAAGTTATTAGAAACAGGTGTGCAATATTGGTGTGCGATTTTGTCTTCCTTTTGTCTCCTTTTGCATGATTTTGCGTCCGAATGCTTTGTTTTGCAGGGGTGGCGATGTGTTCATAACCCTGAGGTCGGGAGTTCAATTCTCCCTCTCGCTACCAGCAGAATCAAGCCTCTCAGACACGAGAGGCTTTTTTATTGCACTGGAAAATACGTCAGGTGTGCAATATTGGTGTGCAATATTTTTATCAGGAAGCTTTCGAGGTGTGCAAAAGCTTCAGGTATTAATTTCTCCTATGCGCGTCAAGATGGACATGTAATAAATTAGGAATAGTGGGCCAAAATTCATTAATTTGTTTGTACACAACGAATACGCACATGGCCAAGAAAAGTTTAATCGAGGAAATACATGACTGGATTTCTGAATTAGAATATTGGGAACAAGTCTTAGCAGTGAAGATACTAAGCCATCAATCTATTGCTGATAGTGACATTAAGTTGGCCTACAAGTTTTTTCTGGAAGGTAATGGGCTTGAAGAAAAAAAATCACAGCAGCCTCCTATTAAAATTTCTTCCAGTTCATCTCCTTCTGCCATTGCAACAGATTTTTCATTATGTGAGATTAAGGGTATTAAAGGAGTGAATGCCCTGAAAGATGAGCAAAGTATACCAATTTCCAAGAACTTATCAATCTTATATGGAGACAATGGTGTTGGAAAAAGTGGCTATATCAGAATTTTAAACAATGCCTTTCTATCAAGAGGTGATAAATCCCTATTGGCAAATATTTATTCAACAGTAAAGCCCAAAGAAACAAGTTGTGTCTTCAAATTTAAAGATTCTTCTAAGGAGTATGATTTGAAATTTCCCGACCATTCCAAGAACTATGAGTTCAGTTGTTATTCAGTTTTTGATTCTTCAAGTATCACCGCACATTTAACTAATGCAAATGTTATTCAATTTCTGCCAAATGGATTAGAATTCTTTGATTCTTTTTCTAATGTTATTACAAGGGTTCAAGAATTACTGGAGAATGATATTCGTGTCAATTCTCCTGCAAATGATTTTATTGACTTTTTTGATAATGATACTGCCGTTAAAAAACTTGTTGAGAGCCTAAGCGGTTCATCAGATTTAAAGATTTTCCAAGAGAAATCAAAAGTGTCTGCTGAAGAGGTAATGAAACTTGCTTCACTTGAAAAGAATTTGATTGACCTAAAGAAAGTTGATGTTGCAAAAAAAGTGAAGGGTTTAAGAAAAATCAAAGAGCAGTTAGATGAACTTAAAGAAGAATTCAAAAGCCTGAATGAATATTTTTCGGAGGCTGCCATAGGTAAATTAAAAAAATTAATTGAATCCTACCTACATAACAAACAATTATCTGCCAGCGAAGGATTAGCTCAATTCAAAACTGAAAATATTGGGAGCATTGGAAGCGATGAATGGAAAGATTTATTAGTTGCTGCAAGAACCTTTGCCGAAATTCAATACGATGATGAAGATTTGTATCCAGCAGACAAGGATTTTTGTTTACTATGCCATCAGCCATTAAACAAAGAAGCTAAGCTGCTTATTGAAGCATATTGGAAATTTTTGTCGAGTAGTGCAGAGAACGATTTAAAGGAGATTCTTGAAGAAATTAGTGAGATGCAAACTCAGTTAATGGAGTTGGATACAAAGGTTATTTCTGAGGATTCAATTTTAATTGAGTGGCTATCTGAAAATTCAGAAGCCAATTTGAATACATGGAAGGCACAGATAAAATCTGTTGAGGTAACAAGAAAGCAGATAGTTTCTGCTCTGAAAGGTAAAAAATGGAATGATGAAATTACAGCCAAACAGGTTTCTCTGAGAGCATTTGCCCAAATTGAAAAGTCAATACAAGACAAAATTTTAAGCTTTAATGATGATAACCAGTTACTTAATTAAACAGCCTCTATTATTTGTCCCAGTTAGTGCTAAAAACGCTAAAAAGAGGACTATTCTCGCCGTTTACGGCTACACTCGCTTATAAATTATCACAACCATGAGAAAGAAACAGACGGCCACTTCCGGTATGGACTGGAACACGATGCTTGGATTAACACAAAGACTTAAGCAAGATGAAATGTACAGGGATTATCTACTTATAACTGTGGGATGCTACTTTGGACTGCGTATAGGTGATCTGCTCAAATTGCGCTGGGGTGAAGTGGAAAAAGGATAACGAGTTTCACTGGAAATTTCCTTCCCCTACGTTTAAACAATTAGTAAAGGACACTTATCAGTTTCAGTACAATCCTATAAGACCAATTTCAGACTCGGACCGTGTGAAATTAAAGATTGCGGGAAAAGTTTGTGGTTATGAATCTTCTATCACTAATCTATCATCTTGGGTATTTAATATTAAACCAGGTAGTAAGAGTGATTTAATTTTAGTAGAACATTCTATGAGTTTAGGAAGATATGGTGGTATTTCTCTTCTTTATCCGGCTGCATAAAAGATGTAATTAAAATTAAAAATAATTTATAAATTAGATTTAAAATTTATCCAATGAAAGAAACGTTTCAATATCAAAGAACCAAATCACAAATTGAAGGTAGAGTGCAATTTAACAGGTTTGGTATAACATCTTCATTAGTTATTACCCCTGATTCCGGTAGAATAATTTATCGTGGCAAGATTAATACAATCATAGGTGTCCCTCATCCTGGGCTTATTCTGGGGCAAGATTTATGGGGCACTACTTGGGTAATACATAATCACTATAAAAATGAAAAGGCAGAAGTAGAGACTATAGAAACTTTTGCTGCCGGTGAAGATTGGTTCTATGACGATAGACAAGTGTTTTACAATAGCTATGAAATAATTGATAGAGCAATCACACATTGGTTGAAGAAAGAGAAATATAATTGGCTTACAAATAACTGCCAGCATTTTGTGAACCGCGTAACTCGCGATGAACACAAATCTGAAACTGTAGATAAAGTATCTGATACAGCTATGATTGGCGGAGGCCTATTGGCTTTGATTGGGGTCTTAACTAAAAATAAAGGATTAGTGAAGGCTGGAATAGGAGTGGCTGGTGTGGGAGCTATAGGTAAGGGTTTATCCCGTTCTTCGAAATAGATTTCATTTTATATTTCTTTAGCGTCGAATCTATTCTAATAAATTATTCAAATACTTGTCAAGCTCAGGAATGAGAGTAATAAAAAAATCTTCATTATCATAGTTGCATAAATCTTGTTCCCATTCGGTGCACCTCTCTTCTAATATAGCAAATAATTGTTCGTCAATATTCTTTAACTGGGTCAAGTAATTTTCATACCTTTCTGAATCAACAAAAGAAAAAGGGTATCTACTATCAAAATAATGCCTTATGAAATTTGTAAAATAATATTGCTTTTGATTCTGATTGCCATTTTGGTCTCTTATTAGATTCTTTAAATCATCATCACTTATATTATTACGATTAGGTAAAAACTTAGCTTTATCCATTTTTAATTTTTCTGTAAACAGAGGAAACATTTTAAAATGTGCTATTGAGTTTGCAATCCCGTCCATTGTTTCATTAGGCTTGATTAAAGTTTTAAATACATTTGAAAAATATTTAATGTAATTCAAATAAAACGTCTTGAATCCATTGATAAATAAATAAAGATGAAGTATCGCATGGGTAAAGCTTTCAATATTTGGATAGTCTACCCCAGCATAAATTATGGCGTTTTTATCGCCATCACCGTATCGAACAGTCCAGACTGTATTTCCGGTATTACCAGAAACTAATTTTACATTCAGCTCATTAGCAATTTCCTTATAGTAAAAATCATGATTGTTTCTATCTAAGCATTCGTCTGGATCCATGTATTTTAAATTCTTGAGATTAGGGTAGGTTAAATAACTTATCGAGTAATAATCATAGTTCAAATCAAAACTTCCTAAACTCCTTTAATAAATTCTCATCCTTTAAAATCAAAGGCAGATCATTGCTCTGCAAAACTTCCTTTCTTGGAAGATTAACCTTTTCATTTTCGGATTTATACCAGCAGGTGTTTGTACTCAGTTGATTCTCATTATAGTCCATCTCGGCTTTATAACCTTTCAATTTCAAGAACGTTTCTATTCTACTTTTCTCAATAAGCTTCATCTACTTTGTAAAGTTATTCTAAAAAATCAATCAGGTATCGTATTCTAAAACTGAAGCAATACTAAGCAACATATTTTATACATTTGATGAATAAAATTAAAAACACTATGGCAATAGCGCTTTGGATTATAGAGGGATTACTGGGTTTGTTTTTTGTAATGACTGGCAGCTTTAAACTTTTTCAATCCAAAGAAAAAATTATTGCAAGTGGTGGCACATGGGCCGAAGATTTTGAACCAGACTTAATTAAAATAATAGCAGCGTTAGAACTTGTCAGCGGACCTTCGGTGATAGTACCCAGATTATTATGGCATGCGCGCTACCTTACTTTTATGGGTGCGGCGGGTATTGCCTTGATAATGATAGGTTCCACATTCACGCACATCAGGCGTAAGGAATTCCAGCATGCGATAATTAATTTGGTGTTTTTGCTTATGGCCGTGTTTGTGGCTTATGCTGTGTAGGCCTGTTTAGGTGTAAAAAAAATAAGCTATTAGTTATACCAATGTAGGATAACTTAATATTACCGACAGTAGACTACTCCAACATTTCCTTTAAGTACCTATTTATTTTAAGTAACCGCTTGTTGGCACCTTCTAAATCAAAGTATTCTGCATCATAATCCTTATCCAGCCAATCTCTTATTTCTTTGTAATCAGGATGCTGTTTGTTTTTTAAAATTTCTAATTTCTGATAGAAGCCATATATACCGCCGCTGTTTTCGGGTGGACAGTTCATTTCACCATCTATGCAAACCGGATAGGTAATCCATTTCTCTTTTGGTAATATCTTCTCTACGGTTATTTCATGTTCCCAATCGTCGCCGAAGTCATACATATAGATAATTGTTTGCCCGGTTTGGTTTAAGTATTCAGAAAGGATTGTTTTGGAAGCATCTAATTTTTCTACATCTTCGGGAAGAATAGCATCAAAATACGCGCCTTCTTCTGTTGGCAATTCTATTGCAACCAAAAGTGATAGGCGCAACCAGTAAATCTGTATTCCCAAGTTTTCTCTTTTGCATCTCCAAGAAATTAAACCATACAGTCTTATTAGTATGGAGAGCAAAATTAGTAATTTGGTTTAATCCTGAAGGGAGTTGGTGATGCGATCAATTTGGGATTTAATTAAAGATGCAAGCTCATAATTTTCTTCTGGCAGTACAATACTATGCAGCCAATGGTTCAGCGCAGATATTTCGGCTTCGGGTTTTAGTTCTTTGGACTTTTCCCCACGTACAAACTTCTTCTTTTTATAAACTAACATACCCGAAGCTATCCCTTTTGTTCTTTTGGAGAAAACATGCCGGTTTTTTTATCAGTCAAAAACTGGTAAGGTTCTAATTCAAAACGCCAAGGCTTAAGCTGATACAATTCCATTGTATTAGATATATCTTCAAGATTAGAATCCAACTCATATCCATAATAATAAAGAGAGTTCAGTCCCAAAATTATATCGGCAGTTGTTTCAAGTGTGTTTGAGCCCAAATCACATAAAGCCGGACGGGGTGGAGATATTCTAAGTTCTGCCGTGGATAAAACATGGGTGGTTATAATAATAGGCATCTTCCTTTCATCTGAGTGTCAGGCGACCAAATCTGGTGCTATGAGGGGCTCTTATGAGATTGTTCATGATTGTGATTTTTCAATTAACGTTGAACATGGTATTGCAACGACCAATAAAAACCGCTTCAAGTCAATCAATCAACAGTATGTTGTTTTTAACAGCATTCCAATAGCAACCAATACTAATAATCAATCCTCCGCTTCTCCCACTCCTAAAACAATTGAAGAACAAATTGCAATCTTAATCAAAAAGGAGAAAGAAGCGGTTCGTACTGAAGACTATGAGCGGGCAGCCAGACTAAGGGATAAAATTGCAAAACTGAAAAATAAAGGTAGTTCAACTTAAGCTGCCAATACTCACCTCAAGTGAAACAACAACTTATCACAAACATAGAAGGTAAAACAATAGTTCATAACCTGATACAAATCATGCAACATCAAGAATCATCCAGCAGAACGAATGAGCTATACTCACCTGTTACCAGGCTTAGTGACAGGCTTATTGAAATTACTGAGCTATGTAGTTTGCTCGGTTATGATGATATGAGGTCAGTGCGAAGCTGGTGTAATAAAAAGAAAGTACCCTTACGGTGAGGTTTGTTCGGAAGGAACCTACTTTTATTTTTTAGGAATTGAGAAATATACAGGAGCAAAAAGGAATTACAAGGGATTTTTAACCTTAGTAAGATAGTTGTTAAAATATTTTAGGAATGTTATAGGTGTGCAATATTGGTGTGCGATTTTGCCTTCCTTTTGTCTCCTTTTGCATGATTTTGCGTCCGAATGCTTTGTTTTGCAGGGGTGGCGATGTGTTCATAACCCTGAGGTCGGGAGTTCAATTCTCCCTCTCGCTACTCCGCAGGAAAGCACCTCATTTTCGAGGTGCTTTGTTTTTTTATCCCCTCCAAGAGCCTTGCTATTCCTGCAAAGTAAGGCAACAGCACTATTTATTCGGGGAGTTCGATATGCTTTATTTTCAAAAATCAGTTTTTCGGGGAATATCGAACTCACTATACGCTGTTTAATCGCTGTTCCCTTTGTAGTGTGAATATAAAAAGTTATAATATGTCTTTTATCCGTAGTTAGTGAGACTTAATACTATGTTCATTCCATCTAAAGAATGGGTTTATAATATTTCTACGCTTAACTGTTCAAGGGCAATAACCCTAAAGAAACTCCAACCATAAGTTGTAGTCAGTATTGTATAATATGAAGAAACAACTAAATATAGTTTTATCTTGCTATTTGGCTATTTCTAAATTCAATCTTTTTAATTAAGTTAGTCATCCTTTCTTCGTATAAAGCCAAACTCTTCTTATAAGTCTCTATTCTTTTCTCGTAAGGTGGTATTCTTTTATTTATAATAGCTATACCTTTTTTGAAATAAGTTATTCTCTTATTATAAAATACCTTCCTTTTGTTGCATACTCCAATAAGTTTAGTGTAATGCCTAATAAATTTCTTTTTGGCTTCCATTCTTTGCTTGTAGATAACAATTCTTTCGTTCTCATCTGCTATTTTTTTCTTGTAAGCATCAATCTTTCTATTGTGAGATGCAATCTTTTCAATGCAACCAGCCATTCTTATAGTGCAGGTAGTTATTATTCCCTTGTAAGATGCTATTCTTTTGTTGTAGATATTAATGCCTTTGGTATATTCTGCCGTTCTATTAAGGTGCATTTTTGATAGTAATAACTTAATCACTTTTTGGGCGGCAACAACGCTAAAGAAACGCCTACCGTAAGTTGCAGTATGCCTAATTCCATACTTTTAGGTACATTATAAGTAGTAGTTGCTAAAGGGGTAAGCGTAGTTACGCTGTAGTTAGGATATATTATGTTTGAACCTGCGTAACTCAAATTCAAATGAAACCCTACTCCAAAGTCCCCTCCTGTTTCAAGGTTATATTTAAAACCAACACCCAAATTATAACCAAATCCTTTTCCGGCTGAGTAGGAATAAATTACCGTATCTAACAAACGATTAAATGTTAGACTCGGCGGACGGTTATTGGTAGTAAGCCCTGCTATAGCAGCGAATTCAATACTGCAATTTTTAGATACAGGCAAATTATATTTAGGCCCTATAAGGTATTGCATAATGTAATATTCAGAAGGTGTATAAACAGAAACGGTGGCAGGGGGAAACAAACCATCATATTGCTTGCTCAATGCGTTAAGGTCGTAGCTGTTTATATCTCCGTTCAAAGCAATCTTAATATGTAAATGCCCCTTAATTTTATAACTTACATATACATTATAATGGAAGCCAAGTTGGGCATAACCGCTTATTTTATCTGTGTCTTGCCCCGTAGTAAAAATCCTTCCCATAGGTAATTTGGATTGATTGATGCTGCCATAATCAAGCAAAGGCTGGCTCTTTCCTAAACTAAAACCAAAAGATAATCGCATCTCATCATTATCATACTTTTGTGCAACAAGCATATCTGCAAACAGTAAAGAAATTAATAGTATAAATATTCGTTTCATCCTCAATTAACTCTTTTTCTTATGCCAACCATTTAATCTGAATATTATGCCCAACTGACTATAATAAGGGCAATTGAAACCAAAACCTATATCTAACTGCATCCTTACGCTTGGTGTAAAAGAGTAGCGCATACCCCCGTGAAATAAAAGACTTACTTCAAGGTTATTTCCCCTTCTTGCATCTTCACCCGGTTTAACAATAACAGTTGCATATAAGCTATCGGAATTATTAGTTGTTTTATCCTTTTCTTTCCAAATAGTTAAATCTGCTCTCATTCCAACATAAAAATGTAAGGGGTTACTATTCCCTTCCTGAAAATCATACAGTAAAGGAATGCCAATATCAATATAACTGAATTGTATGCTGTTCGGAAAAAATGATTGTTGCCCCGTAGGTGTACATTGCATACTTTGATAACTTACCGCAGCCCCTATGTTGAAATTATCATTATCTAAAAAATAATTAAAAGAAGCTTCAATTTCTGGCGATGTAGTAAACTTATAAGGGTTAGATACATTCGTATAATAATATACCTGCCGTATATTCATAGTATAAAATGGTATAATCTGATATTCGGCGGCCAACCCCAAACAAGCATTAGGTGTAGCCAAATAATTTATAGAGCAGCCAACTTGGGGCGCACGCGTAAGATAATGCGAATTGTTATAATCTATAGAGCCACCCAGAGGGCCTTCTATAAATTTTAATTCACCATAATCTATGAGAGGTGTAATAGTGAGTTCGTGCTTTATACTTGAATCGGATAGAGACCTGAAATATGTTTGGGCAGGAAGAAAAGTTATTGTGCCAGAAACCAGTATAGTAATTACAAAGTAAAAACGGATGCTATCCAATCCTAAACTTTTCAAAACTCATTTTCTTTTTGATTATTCTTAATGGTATCCGTTATGTTTAGTTTCTAACGGGTTGAAATCCATTTTCATTTATTTCTATAATGATTTATTAAATTGAAGCAACCTTTAAATAAAATAGCCAATAAGATAAAATCATAAAGATATAAACGAGTGTAACCCCCATGTACTAAATAAAGTACACCCTCTAAACATAAAAGAAGTAAAGGCGAAATGACTAAAAAATAAGCTATAGCTACACCTCTTTTATTTTCATCTTTAATGAAAGAATATAGCGCATAAACTCCCATCACAAAATAAAGCCCAACAATCAATAATCGTTTATCATGGATGCTGGCATCCTTATAAACATCTATTCCTATAATAACCGCACCAAGCATCAGTACTATTGTAAAAACCTTTTTCATAGCGTTATATTAATGGTTTATAATAAAAATTCTAAAACAAACATTATTCTTCTCTTTTTCTAAAACAAACGATGGTAAGAATACCCATTGATATACAAAAAAATGACCCGCTATACATAAGAGCCTTTTTATATAAATGAACAGGTTCTTTTAGTAAGAAGAACGCCTTATTATTATCCGGCATTTTTTCTAACTGCTTATACTCTATAATTGTTATTTCCTTTTTCTGATTTTTTTTATCTGATATTAAATAATTGTATTTAATATCCCTGCTTCTGATATAAAGAAAGACTAAAACAGATAAAACAAAAGTTAAAGCACTGTTTCTAATAAATGTTTTAGTTCTTAATTGCATCGTAGAAAACAATTCTTAATTCACTAAGTGGTATTTTACTTTACATCTGTGCCATACTAAACCAATAATTGTGGCAACAGTAGTAGTATATTTAGATTCTTGTATATCAGGCACCTTAATAGCAAATTCTTTTTCAAGTCTGTGTACCGTTTGCGTATAATCCAGCGAATCAATATGAAGGTCGTCCTCAAAATTCGATTCCATTTTAAAGTCTGTTTCTAACAATCCGAGTGATTCGGCAATAATAACTACGCATCTTTTTGTAATTTCTTCTCTGGTTTTATATGCTATCATCTAAATTATCTTTTAAAAAAGTAGTACATTTTAATGTGTTGGATGCTGCCCATCTGTTGTTGGATGCTGCGTAGTATATTTTTCCGGATATTGTTTGCGGTACGCGTAATAGAATACTACGGGCAATACCATAATATCAAACATAATATCGGTTATTAATCCTGCACAAATAACGGTAGCAAGTGGTCTGGCAGACTCAGAGCCTATTCCTATCGACATAGCAGCCGGCATCAGTCCAATGGCTCCCATCAGGGCAGTCATAACAACGGGTCTTATTCGCACTTCTACACCATGTTTTATGGCTTCGGAAAGCCCCATACCTTCCTCATCAAGGTTGTGTTTGAATTTCGATATAATGATTACTGCACTCTGCACACTGATACCGAATAAAGCAACAAAACCTATACCTGCCGAAATACTGAAGTGAATATGACGAATAGCAAGCAATAGAATACCACCAATGGTACCGAAAGGAACATTTAAGAATACTAATCCTACGTCTTTTATATTTCGGAAAAGAGTAAATAAAATAAGGAAGATAACTGCCAGCGTAATAGGTACCACAATTTTCAGGCGGGCAAGAGCTCTTTCCTGATTCTCAAAATCGCCTGCCCATTTAAACTCATATCCCGGTGGTAATTTTACATTCTTACTTACCTTATCCTGCGCTTCGTTAACAGCACCACCCATATCGCGTCCGCGTACAGAGAATTTAACCGCAGCAAACCTTCTGTTCCATTGCCTGAAAATAAGTATAGGACCTGTTCTTCTTGTAATGTCAGCAATTTCTTTCATCTGCACGTAAGTGCCTCTTACTGTAGGAACCATCAGATTGCCAATTGCTTTTTCATCACTTCTATATTCGGGCATATAACGCGCTCTAAAATCAAATATCTTATTCCCTTCGTAAATAGAAGTTCCTGCCTGCCCACCAATAGCCATTTGAAGCACAGCCTGTGCATCGGCAGTAGCTACACCAAAGGCGGCCATTTTCTCCTGGTTAAGATTCGTCATGAGTTCGGGCTGCCCTACGTTTTTAACGATACCAAGGTCTTCAATACCCTTTACGGTTTTCATTTGTGCTAAACATTCAAAAGCTTTGTGCTCTATCGAATCAATATTGTCGCCATAAATTTTTACGCATATAGAGCCTTTTACACCCGATGCGGCTTCCTCCACATTATCCATAATAGGCTGAGAGAAGTTTAGTATTACTCCTGGACGAGCTATTTTCTTCTGTACTCTGGCAATCAGTTCTTCCTTCGATTCCTTATCTTTCCATTCGCTCTGAGGATATAAATCCACAAAGAACTCCAGGTTATAGAACCCGGTAGCATCTGTTCCATCATCAGGTCGCCCGGTTTGAGAAACGGACTGCCTTACTTCACTAAAGCTTGCAAACTCCTGCCTCATATCATCCGCCATTTTTGCTGACTCATCTAATGTAACGCTCATAGGCATCGTAACCCTAATCCATAGAGTACCTTCATTTAATTGTGGTAAAAATTCAGTTCCTAAAGTTGTGGCAACCCCAATCCCTAAAAGAAGTGCGCCAAGCCCAATCATTAGAGCCCATTTTTTATGCCTTTGCCCCCACTCAAACTGTTTTAAGCGTCCTTTAATAATATATTCTACAAAAGGATTATGTTTTTCCTTCACATTCTTTTTGAGCAATATGTTCGCCAATAAGGGTACAAAAGTCAGGGTAAGTATTAATGCACCTAATAAGGCAAACCCAAGTGTATAGGCTAAAGGCTGAAAAACTTTAGCTTCTACTTTTTGAAAGGAAAAAATAGGAATAAGCCCCGCAAGGATGATTAACTTAGCATAAAATATATTCTTCCCGTTATCGGAAGCACTTTTTATAATAAGCCCCATCTTACTCATTTTATTGAACCGCTCCATACCAACTTTATGGGCATGCGCATCCATGACGACGAAAATTCCCTCCACCATCACGACGGCACCATCTATAATTATCCCAAAATCTACCGCCCCCATCGATAGCAGGTTAGCGAACATACCCTTAGCCTTAATACAGACAAAAGCGAATAACAGTGATAAAGGGATAATTAACCCAACAATTATTGTAGTTCTCCAATCGGCCATAAACATGAATACGATTACGGTAACAAATATCATCCCCTCAAACATATTATGTAATACGGTATGCGAAGAATACTCAATAAGGCTCTTACGGCTGTAATAAGGAACTACTTTTACATCGGCAGGAAGTATGCGCGTGTTTAATTCTTCTACCTTCTTTTCTATTAATTTAAGTATATCGCTTGGGTTTTCGCCTTTTCTCATTAGCACAATAGCCGACACCACATCGTCTATCGTATCTTTAGCCACTATACCCAATCGTGTAAGTTTTGATTCATGAACGGTAGCAATATCTTTCATCAGAATAGGAACACCATTCTGATTATCAATAAGCACATTTTCCATTTCCTTCATGTTCTTAAGAAGACCCATTCCTCTCACCACAAAGGCTTGTCCGTTGGTATTCATAATATCCGCCCCAATATTCAGGTTGGCTCGTTGAATAGCATTTAATACTGCATTAGGACTAATATTAAGCGAAACCAGTTTCTGAGGGTCAACAGTTGCTTCATACGTTTTGGTTTCACCTCCAAAAGAAGATATATCTGCCACACCGGGAATAGAAAGTATGTTACGTTCAATTACCCATTGTTCAAGCGTATTCAACTCTTTAAGTGACCTTGAATTACTTTGAAGCGTAAAACGATATATCTCTCCGGTAGGACCCCAAGGCGGTAGCACATTAGGTGTAATATTGTCGGGATAATTAACATTCTGCAAAGCATTCATTACCTGTTGCCGGGCAAAGAAATCTTCTACACCATCATCAAAAATGAGAGTAACCATAGATAATCCGAACAAGGTAGAAGAACGAAGGTCAACTTTCTTTTGTACAAAACCCATTGATATTTCTTCGGGTATGGTAACAAAACGCTCTACTTCTTCCGCACTCTTACCAGGCCATTGGGTAATAATGGTAATTTGTGTATTGGTAATATCAGGAAAAGCTTCAATAGGAGTGGTTTGAAATGACCATACACCTATAACCACCAAAGCGAAGACCGAAATAAATACCATATAGCCGTTTGCTAAGGCAAATCCTACAATACTCTCGAAAAATTTCCTTTTCATTTAGTTCTTTATTTTATTGTCATTCTGAACTTATTGAAGAATCTCTTTTAGCACGCATAGATGTTTCGCTTCGCTCAACATGACAAACTTAATTTCTCATTATTTAACCGTATTCATATTTAATGACTGGAAAATAAGCAGGGGATTATCTGCAATAACGGTGTCTCCACTCATAAGTTGATTTACTACAGAACTTAATATTACCGTATTACCATCTATCGTTTCGCCTTTCCTCACTTCTGTTGGCACTATATGGCATTTACCTTTATAAACCAATACGTAATCGCGGTTATTATCATATATAATCGCACTGGAAGGAACAACGGGTTTATCTGTTTCATTAAGGCTTGACCTGATTTTAGTATTTGCAAACATTTCAGGGCGAAGTAAAAAGTCAGGGTTATCTACCTTAATACGAACACGCATCACCTTATTTACAGGGTCAAGGTTCATATATATTTTATCTACCATCCCCGAAAACTTTTTGTCTTTAAAAACAAGTGTTGTAATCATGGCTGTATCTCCTAATTTCACCTTAGGCATATCAGATTCATATACATTGGCTATAACCCAAATGTTTTTAAGGTCGGATATAGAGAACATCACATTACCGTTATCAGAACGGATTACCATGCTTGGTGTTACAAACTTTTCAACTATAAAACCATCACAAGGTGCAACCACATCAAACATTTCACTTTTGCCGCTCACACCGTTTATGGCAAGTACTTTTTGACATCTGTCTAATTCTGCCTGACAAGCTTCGTAGGTATTTTCTACGCTGGTTAAATCCACCTGAGAAACCAAGCCTGTTTTAAACATATCCTCATACGCCTGCTTATTTCTTGTAGCAGTATTAAGGGTAGTTTGTGCATTAATCAAATCTCTATCATATCCTGCAATGTCAGCACTTCGTATTCTTGCCAGTACCTGGCCTTTGGTTACTTTATCTCCCAACTGAACATTAACTTCTTTAATAGTTCCACTAATTAAAGGGTATATATGCAATAGCTGTTCATCATTAAAGGCCACTTTTCCGTTAAGATTAAGTAAGGGCTCAACACGTTTAGTCTCTGCCTTTACAAGTCTTTTTCCAACAAGGGCTGAATCATCCAAACAAAAAGGTTTGTAGGAGGCTTTCTCTAATTCTACCTCTCCGCATCCTGTAAATACCAGCGTTAAGGCAATGCATAAAAACACACTAATAAAGAGATTT
>CAJCJB010000120.1 GCA_903970545.1 Candidatus Saccharimonadota bacterium
TTCTCCTATCGTCGAAATGAAGGCTAGATTATGCGCAAGATTCGAGCGAATTACCAAATAGCGGATAGCCATTACAATTTTTTTTTATATAATCTGTGTCTTTTAATTAAAATGAGACCCGGGAAGAGTATTTTCAATAATGAGTCTTCTTAATTTTATGAGCTTGTTGTGAAGCAAACTGATTACACTTTTTTTATGATAGCCTCTTTACACACTCATGCTTTATATTAATTTTAGTATGGTTACTTACATTTGCTTCCATCGTGTTAACCCAATAAGCGAAAACTCTTATGGTTAACCAGTGCGGCTGATGTATAGATTGACTCTAATTGATAAATATACTATTGAATGCTTAAATTCTTAATCAATAAAGACACTATCTCTTCTTATAGCAATCAAACAAAAAAAATAGTGGGCTATTTATTTGTTGTACTGTTTTTCCCGTTTCTTCGATTTATCCAACCTGGCTTTGACAAGGATTCATCTTGGCAAATCTCCTTGAACTTTGCGATTGCTAAGAACCTAACTTTCGGAAAAGATTTTGTGTTCACTTATGGGCCACTAGGGTTTTTATCAACCAGATTTGTTGAAATGATGCCCGCCTATATCATCATTATCTACATTTTGTTTTTATACGTTGCAACCTTTAGGTTCATAAATATCCTGCACAAGGGCATTAAACTTAGTATCTTGTTACCAACATTATTTATTTTAAAACTTCTGTTTGATTACAAAGGATACAATGGTGAGTTTTATTTATTTATTATCTCAATTTTTTTGTTGGTAAGCTATAATAGAAGCAACAAGGCAATTGATTTGATTATTGTTTCAATCTCTTCAGTATTTCTTTTTTACATCAAAATAAATACAGGGCTTATTCTAACCGTAGTATTGTTATTCAGCATGATTGTTCTGTTGGCATACAAAAAAATGAAACTAATAGAATCAGTCTATCTTATATTGTTTACCATCGCCCTACACCTATCAGTAATTTTGATTGTAAGGATAGATTTTTTTGGCTACATTACTAATTCTTTTACATTGATAAAGTATTATAATGAATCAATGTATATAGAACCCTATTTTGAATTCATTCTAATAACAGTATTCGCAATCTTGAATGCTATTTATATTCTTTTTAAAATCTCAAAAGCAAGCTTTGATAAACCAGAGAAAATTTTGCTTGCAAATTTTGTACTGGTATTGTTCATTGCCTACAAATATTCTATAGTTCGTGCAGCTTCAGATCATAATACCGTCATCATATTTGTTTGTCTTTTTATAATATTAGTTTCTAACTATTTCTATATTAACAAAATTGTTTTCATACAACTGTTTCTAATATTAATTCCTTTTTTGGGATACATGTTTAATGCTGACAATTATATGGCATTCTTTTCTGTTAGTAATGTTTTTAAGCATATAAATCATGACTTAAAATTAAAAGAACAAAAAAAGAACTATGAGGACAGTGTAAACTTCCCAAATAAATGGTCGAATATTATAGGGAACAATTCGGTTGACGTTGTGCCTTATTATACTTCTCTTATCTATTATAAAAACCTAAACTATAGTCCCAGACCCATACCTAGTGCTTTTTGTGAAGAATCTGACCAGTTAAACCTTAATCATTTTTCTAATAATTCAGCCCCAGAATTTGTCATTTTGCACGATGGCACTATTGATGATAGACCTCCATTTTGGGATGATAACCTCTTGAAAATTGCATTGTTATACAATTATACTTTAATTGATACCACCTCAGCAATTGAAACCACCTCGGCAGCTTTCGATTATAGTCCAATAAAGTTGCTTTTATTTAAAAAGAATAAGACTTTAAAAAGAGTAGTTTTCACAAAAATAAAAGATGATATAATAAAGTTGAACAAGGCATATTCAATTCCCATATTCAACGAACCTATTTTGATGAAGGCAGCAATACAAAACAATGTTTTGGGTAAAGTACAATCATTTTTTTACCAACAATCGCCTATTACTTTATGGATACAAAAGAATAACGAATTACTAAATTATAAGGGGGTAATACCTATCCTTAAAAGTGGCGTATTGATAAACAGACCATTAAACGACAAGAACAGACCTTATTCGTTAGATTTGGCAGGAATTAGTAATTTTTATTTGACAAAGGGTATTTATAAGGACTATAACATCAAAATTACTTTCATTGGCAATTCAATAAAAATCAAAGAGGATATCAAAATAGAATTTTATAAGATTAGTGCTTTTTAATATTTGTCCATTAATTTCTAAAACTATTTTAGTAATTGCAGGGTCGAGTCATCTAATTTGTAAAGGGAAACGTTTTGTTCTTTATCAACCAAAAAGAATCGACTTGCGGCATGGCTGTTCTTCAAACTATCGACTTTCTTTTGCGATGTTGGGTTTAGGCCGCCTACTATTAAATAATACAGATTGCCTTGGTTGGTTGTTTTTGCAGAATCTATTGGCAGGATTCTCAGATTACCAGTTTTAAATCCAAGTAAATATTCTGTCATTTCAGCAGAAGTTGCATCAGCAGAAAAAAGGGTAGCGGTTATGTTTTTCCCAACAAAAGCTTTTTCCACCAACTTCTTGTGGCTGCGATAATATGGGTATGGGGGTTTAATAAAATCCAACAAATAATTGCAGAAAAGTAAAGCACAAACCAAGGTGAT
>CAJCJB010000121.1 GCA_903970545.1 Candidatus Saccharimonadota bacterium
GGTTGGTTATTGCTAAATAGATTTTAGAGAGTAAGACTTTAGAAATGAGAAAGCAATTACTCTCTTTAGTCATACTGCTTGTTAGTTTAAATATTCATTCGCAGACCTGTGGCACAGGTGGATGTGCTGCAACAGCTACTAATTCTACAGGGCAGTATCCTACAACAACTTTTTCAACTACGTCTTCTTCTTGGTCAACTGTTAGTGTCTATATGAATGCAGGTAACTTCACGCTTTTTGATGTAACAAGCGGGAATGTATATGAATGGACATATTGCAGCGATTTTGGCGGAAATATGGGTTGGGATGCTGAACTAACTTTGTTTAATAACTCAACCGGTGCTACGCTTTGTTATAATGATAGTTGTGGAATATCAACTTGCCCTACTGCGCCATATATCAGATGGACAGCCACATTTACAGGTACAGTAAAATTACTTACAACTGCTTCGGGTTGTACCACAAACACGGGCTCTCCTTATTCGACTTTAGTTTGGAGAGATACCAGCGGAGCATCAACTGTGCAAATACTTGGCGTTGATGTTTACAGCGGACAAGGTGCTATCAACTGGGTGCAGGCTAAAGCGGCAGGTTATTCATTTGCTTATGCTAAAGCTACCGAGGGTGTTGGTTATACCGATAGTGAATATTTAAACAATGCGGTAAACGGAGTAGCTGCCGGAGTATATATGGGTGCTTATCACTTTGCACATCCCGAAACTAACAGCGCGGCTTCTGAAGCAAGTTATTTTTTAAGTGTGGCGCAACCTTATATTACTGCCTGTGAATTGCCTCCTGCACTTGATATAGAAAACCCAAGTACAGGACCAAGTCTTCAATCTTATTTTACCAGTGCCCAATTAACCACCTGGATTCAGGATTGGACAACAGCCATACAAACAGCCACAGGAATTACCCCTGTTATATATATCGGAGCCTCTAATGCAGCTTATGTAGGCAGTTCTTTAAACACGTATAAACTTTGGATAGATGATGTTACCGGTAGTCCCAATACTTCACCTACCAATCTTGGTGTCTGGACAAATTGGGCTTTTAACCAATATGATTGGACTGCTACTATTACCGGAATACCTGGAAGTACTACCGATTTAGATGTTTTTAATGGAAATACAGCCGCCTTTAACAGTTTAATGGGTTGTAGTACAACAACGGGCATTAATCAAACGCTGTTAAACAATAGTTTTAGTATATATCCTAACCCTGCTTCAACTGGTTTTCATATTGATTATGCAGGTGTGAATGGAGAAGCTGTAGTAAATGTATATGATATAAACGGCAGACTTGTTTTAACGCAAAATATGAATGGTAAAACTGTTATTGATGCAAGCAGTTTAAACGAGGGCATTTACAATGTAAATATTGCCAATACAGATGGTATAGTAAACAAGAGATTGATTATTGCTAGATAAAAAATATGGGTGCCGCACTGTTCTTTTCTATCGGCTTACTGGTTCTGTTAAGTATACCAATCATCACCGCTATGTTTGCTAAACGCATGGGAAGAAGACCTTTAGTTTGGTTCTTTTTAGGAATACTATTACCAGGCATAGCTTCTTTAATTATCTTTTTATTACCCGACCTTTCCGAAAAGGATAAGAAAGATTAATTACCCGTTATTATGAATCAAATACGAAATGCCAAAAGGTTATTTGGTTACAATTATTTTCTGAGATAATTTCAGTAAGAATATTGAAATTCTGAATTTTTGACAGAAATGACAGCTCTTATTTCCCTTGGTATATAATTTGAAGACGGCAAAATGAAACCAAAAAAATAAATGTTTAACAATTAAAAATAATAGGAGGAACCAAAAAATGACTCTAGTACAATGGAAAAGACCTTCCGAAAATGGTCACGGAAACCGTCCTGTAAATTATAACACTCCCTTTACAGGATTATTTAATAGCTTTTAGGGAGATGATTTCTTAACCGGAGAACATGCACAGTTTGTGCCTGCGGTAAACATTACTGAAGAAGATACACAATACAGTGTAGAGTTTTCTGCACCCGGTTTTGAGAAGAACGATTTTAAAATTGAACTTAATGATGGGGTTCTTACCGTATCGGGTAAACATGAAACCGATAAGGAAGTAAAAGAAAAGAACTTCACCCGTAAGGAATTTAACTATGGTTCTTTTCAACGCAGCTTTACTTTAAACGAGGAGATAAACGAAGAAGCCATTGATGCCAAATACGAAAACGGTATCTTAAAGTTAACGCTGCCTAAAAAAGAAGAAAGCAAAAAACCGACTAAAGAGATTAAAATATCTTAAGCCGGTTAGTAAAAAGAAAACAAATGTTGAACCATCAATTAATAAAAGACATGAACTCGATGACAACAACCATATCGTTTATCATACCTGCTTTTGTAGCTTTTGGTTTGATAGCACTGCTTATTAAAGAAAGATACAACCTGCTACCCAAAAGAACAAGAGCTAACAACGAAAACAATCAAAATCAAGAAGCGTACAATTACCAAAGTAATAAGTATGCACAAGGGAAAAGATACCCCGATGATTTTGTAGATTTATCCGGAGGCAGCCTGGGTATTTAAATCAGGTTCTTTACCAAAAACCTAAAGAAGGGATTACCAAGGGTAATCCCTTCTTTTGTTTAAATGTTGTTAGGAAATCACCTACCTCCTACCCTTCTTAGCTACAAACTTATTAAAAGGCTTTTTCTTGGTTTTATCTAAGGGGTTGTATTCAGGTTGTGCGCCCAGTCTTTCGGGTGCAGGTAGTTTATTAACGGCATAACCAATCAGGTCTTCTATCTTCTTGAATTTATGCTGATCGTGGTCGTTAATAAAAGTAACTGCCTTGCCGGTATTTTCTGCACGGGCAGTACGTCCTACGCGGTGTATATAATCTTCGGCATCACCTGGTACATCAAAGTTTATAACCATACTGATAGAATCTATATCAATTCCTCTTGACAAAATATCGGTAGCAACCAGCACTTGTAAGTTCTTATTTTTAAAGTTGCGTAACACATCATTTCTTTCGTTCTGCTCTAAATCAGAGTGTATAGATGCTACATTAAATTTTGCACGATTAAGTTCCCTCTCCAATTCTTTTACTTTATCTTTCTTAGACGAGAAAATAATCACACTGCTCATTTCCTTCTCACGAAGAATCTCTTTTAGCAACTCCATCTTCTGCGAATCATACACCACATAGGCTGCCTGCGTTACACCCTCTGCCGGTTTAGAAAGAGAAATATTTATCTCGGCAGGGTTTTGCAATATCTTCTTAGCCAGCACTCTTATCTTTTGTGGCATGGTGGCAGAGAACATCAGAGTTTGTCTGGTAGCAGGCAGGTAGTTTATAATCTTCTGCAAATCATCGCTAAAGCCCATATCCAGCATACGGTCGGCTTCATCTAAAATTAAATGTTGCAAACGGTCTATCTTCACATAACCCATACTGAGGTGCGATATCAACCTGCCCGGTGTAGCAATAATAATGTTGGTGCCTGTGGTTAAAGCCCTTTTCTCCTGGTCGAAAGCGGTGCCGTTGTTACCGCCAAATATAGCCATAGAACTTACCGGCGCAAAGTACGAGAAGCCCTGTAACGATTCATCAATTTGTATTGCAAGCTCCCGGGTAGGTACAATTATTAATGTGTTTATGTAATCTCCGGGGGCTTGTATAATCTTATTAATGGTAGGCAATAGGTAAGCCGCTGTTTTGCCCGTACCCGTTTGCGCGCAGGCAATCAGGTCGCGGTTGTCCAGTATGAGCGGAATGGCTTGCTCCTGTATGGGTGTGGCTTTATCAAAGCCCATGTATTGAAGACCTTCGGTAAGCTCGGGTTGGAAGTTAAAATCGTTGAATGTCAAAATAAATTATTAAGCGGCAAAGATAGCAAAGTGATTAGTTATTAAATAAGAGTTAAAAATTATAAGTAATGAGTTAAAAGAAGCTCATGTCTTCTGTTTTTTATTGGCTTAGCCGAATGCTTCGCATGTCACAACTTATAATTCTTATCAGGGCGCGTTCACTTTGATTACAAAGGTCGCGCTTTATGCTCCAAGTGTTAGAGATTGAAACGAAAATTCCTTTATGAGACACAAGCAAAATATTGCAGTATAAAGCCAGACGATAGTAAATCACTGGAACACCCAAATTTGTTTTATATTTGATGAGATGAAAAGGTTACGCTTGCTTACTTGTTTTCTGGTTATATGTCATCTTGGTTTTTCGCAGGTAATAATTAGCGGCACTATAAAAGATAAAAACACGCAACAGGCTATACCCTTTGCATCTATTGGTTTGGTGGGCACGCTGCAGGGTGTGCTGAGTGATGGGAACGGAAAGTTTGAATTAACTATTCCTCATTTTACCGATAAGGATACGATACGGATTTCGTCAATAGGCTACAACAGCTTATCTATGGCAGGTAATGAACTAAAAGAGAGTACCAATAAATTGTTTTACCTGAAACCCGAGTTATACAATTTGAAAGAAATAGAAATAAACGCTAAAAACTCGGGCTATACTATATTAGGCACCAGTAAATATAGTACAGGCATTTGCACAGCTTTTGCAGGCGAAAACAATAACTGGAAGGGAGAACAGGCTGCTATACAGGTTAATAATACAATAAGCACTCCGGTTTATATAGAGAGTTTTAATTTTTATATCATAAAAAATGTGTACCCCGATTCGTTGCAGTTTAGAATTATGTTTTACGAGGTGGATGCAAAGGGATATCCGGGTAAAACGTTTTTAAAGAAACCAATTCTGTTTAAAACCAATTTAAAACATGGAGAAGTGACGATTGATTTAAAAGATTACTACATCACTACCACCGGAGATTTTTTTATCAGTTTGGAATGCTTAGAGGAAAAAATGGAATCGACCAAGTTTTGTTTTGCAGGCTCTATAAAAGTACCCTCGTTTTGTAAAACATCTGCATTTGCCAACTGGATAAGGGTTAGAGGTGGTGGTGGTGATTTTAATGTAAAAGTAAGTTACATTAAGTGATATGCGCACCTATTGTTTACAGCCAAAACTTTAAGCGGGCAAAGCAAGCAAGATTTTTTTGTAGGTTTGTAAAGCAACCGTAACTAAATTATGCATAAAATAAAAACCCTTTCTCTAATAACCTTACTCACTATATGCAGTATTCTTTCTATTTATAGAATTAATATTGTTCGTAAAGATGAAATTTCGTGGGATGTTTTAGGCTATTATTTATACCTACCTGCCACCTTTATTCACCACGACCCGATGCTTAAAGATATTAGTTGGTTGAAAAAAGTGAACGAAGAAAAACATTTGGCCGGAACGCTTTACATGGTATCTGAAAACAAGCAAAGAGAACCCATGTATTTTTTCTTAATGGGAATGGCTGTTTTTTATCTTCCTTTCTTTTTTTTAGCAAACATATATGCCTATATATGTGGCTTTGCCGTAGATGGGTTTAGTCTTCCCTACCAATACTTTCTGGTAATAGGCGGCATTATATACACCATCATTGGGTTGGTATTTTTACGAAAGATTTTATTACGGTTTTTCTCCGAAGGGCTCTCATCCTTATTGATGATTATCATCGTTTTTGGCACAAATTATATTAATCAGCTAACCATAGATAATCTAGCAACTGTAAATGTCATTTTTATGCTGACTACTATTATACTTTGGAACACCATAAAATGGCACGAAAACTATAAGGGAAAGCACCTGATTGCCATTGGTATGGGCATTACAATGATTACCTTAGTAAAACCTACCGAAGTATTTGTTTCGCTATTACCCTTATTATGGGGTGTAACTTCTATACAAACAATTAAACAAAAATGGCAAAGGCTTATTACTGATAGAAAATATTTACTTATTACCATTGGGATATGCCTGCTGATGGTTATGCCACAAATGCTATACTGGCATCATAAAACGGGCATGTTTATTTACGACAGTTATAAAAACCCCGGGGTAGGCTTAGATTATTTTTCGCCTCATATTATGAATGTATTATTTAGTTACCGAAAAGGCTGGCTGCTATATACCCCTATCATGCTATTTTCTTTAATAGGTTTTTATTTTCTTTATAAAAGAAACAAGTCTATATTTTATGCTAGCGCATGTTACTTTTTTGTTTCATTTTATATTATTGCCAGTTGGACTGAGTGGTGGTATGGCGCCTCTTATTCCGTTAGGCCATTAATTGCCTCTTACCCCATTCTGGCTATTTGCATGGGTTATTTTTTACAATACATAAATAAGAGTAATCTTATTATTAAAAGTGCGTTTGCGCTTGTTGCTTCATTTTTTATTTTCCTCAATCAATTCCAGTGGTGGCAGTATAAGAATTATATACTCGATCCATATCG
This sequence comes from Candidatus Saccharimonadota bacterium, assembly GCA_903970545.1. Classification (GTDB taxonomy): domain Bacteria; phylum Bacteroidota; class Bacteroidia; order B-17B0; family Aurantibacillaceae; genus PALSA-968. The sequence goes on from CAJCJB010000121.1 coordinate 6,359, forward strand.
TACTACTAAAGAGTATTATTGGGCAACCTTTCTTAAAACAAATGCTACCGAACAGGATAAAGAACTATTAATGGTTTATCGTGATTTTTCGGGTAAGATGGAATTTAAAGATAAGTACAGATACCAAAAGACGCTTTTGATAAGTGAGAATTTTGATGAGGAAGAAAACAAAGGGAATCAAAGTGAAAACAACAACTATTTTCATCGTATGAATGAAGAAGACGAATACTATTCTATTTTAGAAACTCCTTATGGAGAGTTAACTCAAAAAGATCATGTTTGGATAAAAGCAAGTATGGATGTTCGTTTTCCGGAAAATTTTGAAGGGCAGATGCCTTGCATAGTTAATTCTATGGAACGCAAAATATGGGCTTATGGTTATTCTGCTACCGATATAAAATTAGATTCTATTCCTAATCACTGGAGGCATGTGGAAGCAATATATCTTACTCCCGAAATCAGGAGTCATAAAGATATTTTTAAATGTTACATCTGGAAGCGAGGTAAAAGCTCTTTTGATATAGATAACCTAAAGCTTGAAATCTATAAAAGAAAATAAAAGTAAAAAAGCCTTTTACAACTTAAAAGCAATTACCAATAAATCATCTACCTGTTCGTAGCCTACCATCCATTGGTTGATAGTATCACGTATGGTTTTCTCTTGTTCGCTAATAGGCAAATTTCTTATAGAGAGTATCAGTTTCTTCAAATTCTTACTCATATATTTTTTGCCCTCGGGTCCGCCAAACTGGTCAGGGTAACCATCAGAAGTTATATAAACCAAATCGCCTTTACTTAGCTGAAACTCGTGCCCATTATATTTAAAATTAGGTTTGGTAAAGCTGGCAATACTGGCTTTGGTTGGTTTTGTTTCTTCAATATCCTGCGCATCGTGTTTCAATATCCAAAGCAAACGGTTAGCACCTGCATACCAGATTTTTTTAGCAGCAAAATCAATACGGAGGAGGGCAATCTCCATCCCGTCTTTATTAGCACCTTCTTCAGCAGATTCTGCCTGACGCAATGCTTTCTTTACATTATTGTTTACATGAAAGAGTATCTCTGCCGGGTCGTACGTTTTTTGTGCAGCATCATTTAGTTTATCCGAGCATATCATACTCATAAATCCTCCGGGTACGCCATGCCCTGTGCAATCAGCGCAGGCAATTAGTATCTCGGTATCACTTATTTGATGATACCAGTAAAAGTCTCCACTAACAATATCCTTAGGTTGAAAGAATACAAATAGTTCTTTATATACCTTCTTAATTTCGGTAATAGGCGGTAGTATAGCCTGCTGAATACGCTTGGCATAGTTTATACTATCGGTAATCTCTTTGTTTTTCTCCTGAATTTCTTGTTTTTGGTGTTCTACCTCTTTGGTACGCTCGGCAATAATTTTTTCAAGCTTTATGTTTTGTTCTTTTAATCGTTTGGTATTATACTTTACAATAACCATAATAGATACTACTAAAACTAATATGTATGCAATATATGCCCAATATGTACGGTACCAAGGTGCCAGAATAGTAAAGGAAAAACTTACAGGCTTACCCTCCATACCAAATATATTCCTACTTTTTATATGTAATGTATAATGCCCTTCGTGCAGATTATTATAGCTTATCTTTTCAATTTTTGCAAAATGACTGTACTGCTCCTCATGTCCCTCTAAATAGTATGAGAATTCTAATTCGCTTTTATTATAAAAGTCAGAAGCAGAAGGAAAGATATGAATTTCATTGTATTTGTAAGCATAAACAGGTTCATCATATTTAGTTCCTTCATAAAAATTTTCAATGATAATATTGGTATCTGCTTTTTGCACCATTTTAGAAATAAAGGTATTAAACACGTACTCTTTATGATACTGTTTTAAGTTATATGAAATTAGCCCATCATTAGTGCCAATATAAACTTTGTCCGAATCAACCAAAAAACAATGGGGTTTTAAAGAATTTATTTGTTTAAAGAATTTATAATCTTTCACAAACCCCGAAGGTGTATTCTTCAATATACACAACCCATCTCCATCAATGCTTGTCATGCTTGTAGAAATATTCTGTAGAGCCAGCCAAATATTGTTTTCTACTTGTGTGGCTTTAAGCATCTGGGGATTACCTTTAAATATATTGAATTTAGATTCTTTGACAAAGTTTGGTTTGGCATTTTCGTAGAATTGTAAAATACCACCTTGTCCTGCAACAAAAACATCTTTATTGTATGTAAATACATAATTTTCTGTAGTTGTATCTATCCCGTCTTTTTTACTGTATGTTGTAATTGTATCAGGCACATTAGGGTCGAACATGTATACGTTTTCTGCCCCTCCAAAAAACACTTTTCCTTTAGTATTTGCAACTATACTTCTTATACCTCTTGCATAAGGATATTCTTTAATAATTGTTATTTTATGGTCATGGTATCGAGTTAAGAGTAAAGAAGCCTCTCCTGAAATAAATAAATTTTCTTTATTAGTTGGATTCACATATACTTTAAAGGCTGCATCTGGAGCATCAAATACTTTTCTTTCAGTCTTTTCATTTATCTCATAAATAGCATTTTGAGTTGCAGCAAGTAACATATCATTATAAGGTATTAAATCCCAGCTCGGCTCCGTAATACTTGTAGGGCTAAAAAGATTTGTAGCTATGTCATGTTTATCAACTCCTTTATCAGTAGCAATATAAAAAGTGTCTTTAAATTTCGCCACAGACTCTATAGTACCCCTTATACCGTTTATTTTTCCCCAATGGGTAAGGGGTGTATTTATTTGTACATGACTTAAACCCTTATTAAGTGCCAACCACATATCTCCGGCATAATCTATATAAATGTATTTTACAGCGTCTTCTTGTAAACCACTCTGATTAGCATTTATTTGATTCACCGGATTAAAAGTATCATCTAACATCAAAACCCCATTTTTAATAGAACCTAAAGCAAAGAGGTTGTTATTTATTTTGGTTCCACAGTACACATCATTTTCAATCATCCATTCATCTGCTTTAGGAGAATGGTGTTTAGAAATAAAACTGAGTTCGGGGTGCTTTTTATCAAAGCGTAGCATATATAAACCTTTGCGTGAGCATACCCAATAAAGGTTTTGTTTATAGTGAAGAATGGCATATACTTTAGTATCTGCAAACTCTTCTGTGTTTTCAATTTTTTTGATATTTCCCTTGTCAAAAAAAACAAAACCAATACCCTGTTCTCTTATCAACAAGGTGTTTTCTATTGTAAAAAATGTATGAAACTTTTCTCCGTTTGGTAAAAGGCTCTTCGCAAAGTGGTTATTTTTATACCAAAATATTTTATCGTTGGCACAAAAAAAGCGATTACTGTCAATAGTGTGTATTGCCCATATATCTCCAAATTCTTTTTCTTTTTCAGGCAAAGATGCTGCTAAAGAAACATATTTAATTTTCCCTCCTTGTTTAAAATCCAGATAACCAAAATCTCCATCACCTCCAACAAGTATACTACCATTAGTTGTTTTTGTAATTGATTTGATAGTGCTGCCGTCTGTAAAACTAATGGGATACCAAATCTTACCATCATACATCATAACAGCATCCATATTGGCTACAAAAAGTCTGCCTAAACTATCTTGTATAATATTCCAGTTTTGCTCTCCTGCACCATACATAGCAGGAGTATAATTATTAATATAATAATTCCCCGTTTGAGCAAATAAAACAAATCTATATGCTAAACAAAAAACAAAAAAAAACAGCGTTCTTCTCACTACTAACAAAGCTAATTTGAGCCTTCTAATGTAATATTTTTAAATTAAACAGGTGTATTGGTTAAAGGTAGCTTTTTCCCCCTCTTATCCTAAATATTGTGAAATCAGCTAATCGATTTAACATAATTTCATTTTTAAAAATTAACTTCGCAAAAAATTACAATGAATTTTTTAAAATATAAAGTTTGTCTTATACTTCCTTTCTGTTTTGTTTTTTCTGGCTGTAGAAAAAATGCATCCGGTTCCGGTGGAAAAGCCCAAATAACAGGTTATGTAGAACTTACCGGTGTTGTGGATGGCATTAATGTGAATCAAGCTAGGATTTCTAATAATACTGTTGTTTACATTAAATATGGGGCTACTTCCTTTCCCGGCACCGATGTTTCGCAATATGATAGCCAGCAAAATGTAGATTCTAAAGGGAATTTTGATTTTGGACTTATGTTTGAAGGCAATTATTATTTATATGTTACCGGCGATTACTTTGCCCCTAACTCATACTACTATGCTGTTGCGGGCGGAACGCAGGTTAATATCAACACTAGAAAAGCAAATCTTAACTATGATATTGCAGTTTCAGTGGTAAAACCATGAGTAAAACCGTTTTGTTTTTTGACGGAGATTGTTCTCTATGCAATAAAACGGTTCAGTTCATATTAAAACATGAGCATAAAATAACAGAACCTGTTTTCTTTTGTTCCCTTCAATCTGCTTATGCCAAGCAAGCCTTAAGTAAGTATAATTACAACTTTAATCAGTTAAGCACTTTAGTTTTATTGGTAAACGATACTGTTTATTATAAATCTGATGCGGCATTGTACATTACTAAGTTTTTAAAAGCTCCTTATAGCTGGGGCGCTGTATATACTGCAATTCCTTTATCTATAAGAAATAGCTTTTATGATTTTATAGCTAGTAACAGAAAGAAATTGATTAAAAAGCCGTTCTGCTATATACCCACCCCTGAGCTTAAAAATAGGTTTATTGAATAAAACACAGGTAATGAGATAATTTGTAATTTTCTACCTGCAAACTAAGCTATTAAAATTATAATGCAACATAAAAACCCAAGCGATAAAGAAGTATTTAACCTTTTGGCAAATGCTAAAACAATAGCTGTAATAGGCGCTTCATCCAATCCAGAGAAAACATCGCATGGTATTATGAAGAAATTGCAATCAGTCGGTTATCGTGTAATACCTGTAAATCCTAATGAAAAGGAAGTTTTAGGAGAAAAATGTTATGCATCTCTATCAGATATTACTGAAAAGATAGATATAGTAGATGTCTTTCGCAAAGCAGAAACTACTGTACCTATTGCTGAAGAAGCTATAAAAATAAAAGCAAAGGCCTTATGGCTTCAATCAGGTATTATAAATGAAGAAACAGCAGCTATTGCAAAACAAGGAGGATTGATAGTAATAATGGATGAATGTATAGCTGTAATGCACTCTTTATTAAAAGTACCAAATCATTCATAACTGAAATGAAAGCAGCTCATCAACATTTTAAAATTGTTATTATTGGCGCAGGTAATGTAGCTACCCATCTGGCTAAACGATTAAAGAAAAAGGGGTTTTATATACTACAAATTGTTTCACGTAGTGAAGTACATGCCGAAGAACTTGCTTTAGAATTGCATGTGCCTTTTGTAATTGATATAAAAAAGATAAACAAACATGCCGACATCTACATATTATGCACTCCCGATGATGAGATAGAAAAGATAAGCAAGTCTTTAAAATTATCTGATAAACTAGTACTTCACACATCAGGCAGTGTGGCCATGGATGTACTAAAAAAAATATCTACTAACATTGGTGTATTATACCCTTTGCAGAGCTTCTCAAAAGATATAAAAACACCTTTTTCGTCTGTACCTTTATTGATAGAAGCTAATAACAAATCTTCTTTGCAAGAGTTGAGAGCAATTGCTTCCACTATCAGTAAACAGGTAAGAATAGTAAATTCTGCGAATCGTTTAAAGTTACACGTTGCAGCAACTATGGTAAACAATTTCACCAATTATATTTATACACTTTCAGATGATTTTCTGGTTAAGGAAAAGAACGACCTGTTTCATTTACTGATACCCATGATAAAGCAATCTGCCAAGAAATTAAAGAAACAGAAACCTGCTTTAATACAAACCGGTCCGGCTAAGCGTGGTGATAATACAACGGTAGCAAAGCATTTAGAGTTATTAAAGAAATACCCCGAACAGAGAAAGGTATATGAATTATTTACGGCTCTTATAGAAAAGAAATATAATGGGCGAAAACTTTAAGTCTCGTTTAAAACATATTACAACATTACTCTTTGATATTGATGGTGTAATGACAGATGGCAAAGTTTATTTTATGCTTGATGGTACGCCTCTTAGAAGCTTAAACAATAAAGATAACTACGCCTTACAATTAGCAGCAAAAAAAGGATATAAACTGGCAATTATTTCCGGTAGCAGTTCAGAAATTGTAAAAGAAGCTTTACATCGTTTAGGTATTGAATATGTGTTTTTAAAGCAACATGATAAGTTAAGTTGCTATAAAGATTTTATAGCAGAGCATGTTTTAGAGGACAAGAATATCTTATACATGGGCGATGACTTGCCCGATTATGAAGTGATGCAGCGGGTAGGAGTAGCCTGTTGCCCAAATGATGCAGCAACCGAGATAAAAGAAATTTCTATTTATATATCTGATAAAAAAGGTGGAGAAGGTTGTGTACGTGATATTATAGAACAGGTAATGCGCGTGCGCGGCGATTGGGAAATTGCACATTGGTAATGAATTTAGTTGCCTTTATAAAACTTATTCGTTTTAATAATCTGGTGGTTATAGCACTAACTATGTTTGCTACACGCTACTTTTTAATACAACCTATATTAGCTATAAGACATTCCACCATGCAATTGCAGCTATCTCATGCAGATTTCTTTTTACTGATGTTAAGTACCGTTTTAATTGCCGCAGCAGGTTATATCATCAATGATTATTTTGATGTAAAAACAGACCGAATAAATAAACCCCAGAAACTATATATTGATAATGGCGTAAAGCGCAGAATGGCTATATTTATTCATACACTGTTTAACGTTGCAGGTTTTTCAATTGGGGTATATGTGGCGCATAAAGCAGGAAATATATTCTTATGCATTATTCAGATTGTTTGTATTACGTTGTTGTTCTTTTATTCTACGCATTTAAAAAGACAAGTATTAAGCGGTAATATACTGGTGGCAGCACTTTCTGCTATGGTGTCTCTTCAAATATTGTTTTTTGAAATGCCATTACTTGAATATAAATTCTTGCAAAGCATACAAAGCTTTTCTTTCTTATATCTCTCGGTTTGCTCATTTTCTTTATTTGCCTTCTTACTTTCTTTAGTAAGAGAAATTGTAAAAGATATAGAAGACTTTAAAGGCGATTACGAAACCGGTTGTAGAACTATGCCAATTGTGTGGGGTGTAAAAGCTTCAAAGGCTATTGTAGCAGGCTTACTAAGCAACATATTATTGCTGCTTGTTTTTATATTCTATAAATTATACAAGTTACACTTCACATTACTTTTAATATATCTGTTTGTATGTGTGTTTGTCCCACTATGTTTTTTGCTTTTAAAGCTATATCGCTCTAAGCAAAAGGAAGAGTACAGTCAGCTAAGTAAATGGATTAAATACATTATGCTTACGGGCGTTTTATCAACTCTTATTATATACTTTACTTGCAATGGATTTACTGTCAGATTTTAAATACAACATCATATTAGGCTCTGCATCACCACGCCGACAACAACTTTTAAAAGATGCGGGTTATAGCTTTAAAACAGTTTCTATTAATGCAGATGAGAGCTTCTCTCCTACCCTGCAAGCTGAGCAGATTCCTTTATATCTGGCAGAGAAAAAAGCATCTCTTTATCCTGATAAGTTAAAAGATGATGAAGTTTTAATTACTGCCGATACCGTTGTATGGATTGACAACATAGTGCTTAACAAACCTGCCAATGATTTTGAAGCCACCCAAATGCTTCAACTTTTATCGGGTAAAGTACACCAGGTTTATACAGGTGTTTGTATTACATCAAACAAAAAGAAGGTATCTTTTTATGATGAAACAAAGGTTTACTTTAAACCCCTTACCGAAAAGGAAATTGCTTACTACATAATAAACTATAAACCTTTTGATAAAGCAGGTAGTTATGGCGCGCAAGACTGGCTTGGATTAATTGCTATAGAAAGGATTGAAGGCTCTTACTTTAATGTGATGGGCTTACCCATTCATAAGGTATATGCTAACTTAAATCAGTTTTAGCTATTTGCCCTTATCCAATAAGTTATTCAAACGCTCTATAGCGGGCCCAAAGTTTGGTTTTACCTGCACGGCCATCTTGTAATCAGCTTCTGCATCGGGTTTATTTTTCAAATCTTCAAAACAAATACCCCTTGCCAAATACGCTTCTCCATAATCAGCATCCACATCTATTGCCTGTGTAAAATAACCTTTGGCTTTTTCAATATCTTTTAAAAAGATGTAATTGATAACGCCTAAATTATACAACGCGTGCTTATCTTTTTTATCAATGCTTAGCAACTTGTTATAGGCATCTATTGCCTGCGGAATGCGTTTGGTATCCTGATAAAACTTACCAACAAAATAAATAGTTTCAGTACTTTGGGGTTTAATTCGCAAAGCATTATTAAAGTACTCTATACATAAAGGGTTCTTTTTAGTAGCAAGCAATCTACCCGTTTCCACAAAAGCATCATAGTATTTATCATCCTGCTCGCAAGCTGTTTGAAAACTACTTAGCGCAAGCGTACTGTCTCCGGCTTCTTTATAGCACATGCCTTTCATAAAATAACCCAAAGCAATGGTTTGGTCTATTTTCAGCGCATTATTAATGTTAGCAATAGACTCCTTATACTTCTTTACAAAAAAGAAAAGCTCGGCAAGTTTTAAATAGCCTTTGGTGGATGTAGGAATATTTTTTACGCAACGCTCTAAAGCTTCTTTTGCCAAACGGGTTTTACCAACAGCAAAATTGGCATCGCAATACAAAATATAGAAACTATCTGTTTTTAAACTATCTATTGATAAGGCTCTTTTAGCATCTGCTGCTGCTGCTGCAAAATCTTTAAACTTAAAATAAAGTTTGCCTCGTTTATAATAATTAGGAGCGTTATTGGGGTCTTCCCTCAGTATATCGTTCAGGTGTTGAAGCTCTTTAGAGTTTACCTCTGCCGACAGGGTATCTTTTGTAACAACATCCTTGTTTTCTGCCTTATTGCCTGAGTTTTTACAAGCGCTTATAAATAGTATTAAACAGATAACACAAACAGGTAACATTACCTGATACCTGAAAATACTACCTGATACCTGATTGAATCTTATCATAACTGCAAAAATAGTATTAATTAATAATGTAGGAATAAAGTTCCATACGGGCAGATGGAAGTTTCCTAAGCCCCGTTTACATCCTCCATACATCCTGAAATGCATCGGCGAGCTCCTGATGTCGTTGCCCGATGTCCTGATGTGATAACGTGAGCTCCTGATGTCGTTGCCCGATGTCCTGAAGTGATAACCGGACATCCTGAAGTGATTGCAGAAATTCTGAAACGCTAACAGAACATCCTGATGTGATTGTCTGACGTCCTGATGTGACAACAGGACATCATGAAGTGATTTTGGAAATTCTGAGATGACATCAGGACATCCTGATGTGATAACAGGAGGTCGGACAATAACAACAGGACATCTGACAATAACAACGGGACATGGGCGAATGCGAACAAAACCTCCGGAGATGGTTTCCCAAGCTCCGGAGGTGGTATTCGGTCATCAGCCTATTATTGCTTAAGGAACTACAACGTAAATAACATCACTGTAATGTATAAACGGAGTTCCGTAAGCGTAGGTAACCTTACCTGATTTATTTACCGAAAGAGAATTAGTAGGTCTTATACGTCCTGTGGCAGGTGGGGTAATGGTAGTTGTGCCTGTTGTACCGCCTGTTTTTTTATGAGAAGGTACAACTACTTCGGCATAATGAATGGCTATAATAGAACCGCTTGGCGCATTGGTTACCACAAGTTCGGTAACGGGTACGGGCAGCATATCCTGCCAGGTGGTGGGTAAAACATCTTTGGCGGTAGTAATGCCTAACTGAAACACATATACCGCATGTTTGCCCGCACCTGCCGATGGAGCAATAATAATAAAACTACCTGCACCGTTGGGCTTAGCCTCAAATATACGAATATGCTTGGCATTGGCACCTCTGGGATTAAACCCAATACGGCGGCAAATGGTTTCAAACTGGGCGCGGTTGCCCGGTGTGTGGGCATTGGCTACCTGTTCTACATAATACATTACCGCTAAAAGTGCACGGCTTAGCGCATCCACATCTATCTGCTGCGCGGCAGTAAGCGTGGGGTTGGGCGCAGTTATACGTGTTCCTAAATCGGTCTGTACTTTGTTGGCAAGGGTTTGCAGTTGTGCCTGTGTATAAGGCGGTGCAACGGCATCAGGGTCGCCTGTAAGCTTTATACCTAACACAAAACTAATTAACTCGGCAAGGGTCATTTTATCTAAACCCAGCACTATATGGAAATAACTAACTAACTTTTTCATGGCTTTACTTTTTTTTAATTGTTTTATAAACGATTGATTTTACCTGTTGCGGTTCTGCGTTGATGAAGTGGAGAGAGCCGCCAAGAGAAGACTTGTAAAACATTGCCGCCGTGCGGGCAACTTATACAGGATAGGTGGTGTGGGGGTAGGTGGTTTGCGTTTGGCACATTACCGTGCTGCTATGGTGTTGTTGTTTGTGCAGCGTGCCGTTAGCCTTGCCTTAGTAGTGTTATCATGCGTAAACTCCTTTCGTTATTTTTACCTAAAACGCAGCCTGTTTTATTTTATTGTATGCCTCATGTAAAATAATTACTTTTAACTAAAATTAAGAAAGCATGAAAAAAATAATTACTCTTTTAGCCTTAGCGTTTTGTTTGAATGGGAGGGGGCAAGGTGAATATATTATAGAAATTAATAGAACGGATGGTTCTTTTATTAATACAGGGCCACCTATTAAAGGAATTTCATTAATTCTACCAAATATACGGGCATATAAAGAAAATGCTGGGATTTTTATTTTTCCTAGTGCTGTAGATACATTATATTCTATTGATGTTTCTAACGACTCTATTATTAATAAACCACTTAACGGTAATTTTGTGAATGAGCTTGAATATAGCAACTCATTAAATAAATTATATGGATTATTACGTGATTTTACTAATAATGTGAAATATGTTGCTACTCTTGACCCTATGCTTGGGACATCGGCAGCAATAAGCAGCTCTATTCCAACATCTAATACTAACCAAGGAATAAGTACGTTTAACCAAATTAATAATCAATATATTTTTCTTGACCCTGCGGGTATATTATACACTATTGATGTTTTAACGGGAAATATTATTTCAAGTCCAAGCGTATCATTAACTTCAAATCAGCAACTAATAAATATATGTTTTAATGATTCGACAAATTCATTATATGGGATTATTCAGGATAATACTGCCAATTTAATTTATCTTGCTTCTATAAACCAAACAACAGGTACTGTAGCATATATTGGTTCAGGGGTGGCTGTTGGAATAAATAACAGTAGTTCAGCTATTGACTTGGCAAATAAACAATACCTATATTTATCATATAATGGCTCTTCCTATAACATAACTACATTTGATATTACATCAGGGAACGTAGTATATAATAACGTTATGTCAGCTTTAGTTTCTGGAACAAATGCTTTTAGTTTGAAATACGATAACATTAGGGCTAAGTTGTTTTCTATACATTGGGGACCGCCTCCATGTGGAGATTGTGCGGGTATAGAGCAATATATAAATACTAATGAGCAAGTAAATATTTACCCCAACCCCACTAAGGATGTGTTAAATGTTGCATGTGAAATGGTAAATGAAAAGGCAACTCTTACCATAACCGATATGCTTGGTAACGTGGTTAAGCAAATGCCATTCAACACACAACATATAACATTCAGCATAACTGACCTAAACGAGGGAGTGTATAATATAAGCTTGCAAAGTACTGAAGGTGTGGTAAATAAGCGGTTGATTATTGTGAAATAGATATTAGATTTGAGTATTGAGATATGAGACAACTTCTCTATACTCACGTCTCAAATCTCAGGTCTAACTTTTAATTTTGAATTAAAGATTAATTACCTATATTTGCACCCTTAATTTTAAAAAGTCATGAAAAAAGATATTCATCCGGCAGGTTACAGACTATGTGTTTTTAAAGACATGAGTAACGAACACACTTTTTTAACCCGTTCTTGCACCGAAACAAAAGATACTATTAAATGGGAAGATGGTAACGAATACCCATTGGTTAAATTAGAGATTTCAAACATGTCGCACCCGTTTTATACCGGTAAACACATGTTGGTTGATACCGCGGGTCGTGTAGATAAATTCCGCACACGCTACGCTAAAAAGAAATAAGAGAACCTTTATGAAAAAACTACCATTAATTGCGTTCGCTATCCTATTGCTTGTTGCTTGTGGTGGTGCTAAAAAATCTAAACTTGTTGTAGGCGATTGGAAGATTGCAGATATGTCTGCGCCAATGCCTCCTAATATGCCCGATTCTTTAAAAGGACAATACCAGGAAGCACTAAAAAAACAAGTTGAAAGTATGAAAGCCTCTTCTTCTTTTAACTATAAAGAAGATGGTTCATACAATTATAACCTTGGCGGACAAACAGGTGCAGGTACATGGAAACTTAACGATGGTGGTAATGAACTTACCTTAACCGAAGGTGGAAAATCTGATGTAAATAAAGTAGTTGAACTAACGGAAAACAAATTGGTTATTGAAGCTCCTCAGCCTGGTAATGGCGGAAATCTTACGTTAACCTTAGCTAAATAGAGTTTTATAATAATACCACAAGAGCCTTTCAGCAATGAAGGGCTTTTTTTATGCCTTGTTTATATTATAGACTAAACGTAATTTCGTACATGGTTCCTGCATCAGGCAGTTGTTTGATAGTACCACGCAATTGAGTTACTAAAATCTTAATCAAATCTATACCAAAAGTTGTATGTTCTTCATCTAAGGATACTTTACTACCCATACCGTTATCTCCTATAAGCATGGTAAAAGAATTATTCTCTCCTTTTTTTAGTTTAAACGTAATTACATTATTCTTTTCATCATTGGTAAACGCATATTTAAGCGAGTTAGAAATTATCTCATTAGTTAGTAAGCCAATAGGAATAAGGGTATCTAAATCCAGCTTATCTATATCAACTTCTAAATTATACTTTACATTAAAGGTAAGCTGATAGGTACTTATCAGTTGCGTGATAAGTTTCTTTATATAATCGTTAAGATTGATGTTTGAGAGGGCATTATGTTCATATAGCTTCTCGTGTATGGCAGCCATGGCATATATTCTGTTTTGGCAATCCTGAAAAACGTTTAATACCTTTTTATCTTCTATATACCCTTTCTGAAGATTTAAAAGACTGGTAATTACCTGCAAATTGTTCTTTACCCTATGATGTACTTCTTTAAACAGATACTCAATAGTCTCTTTTTGTTTATCAGCTTGCTTAACTCGTTTGTATAAAAAGAATGAGAAAATAATCACTACCAAAAGTATTCCGGTTACAAAACAGATAATTACTTTTTCTCTTTTCTCTTCTTCAAAGGCAAGGGCTTGTTGTCTTTCTGCTTTAGCATTTAGTTCAGCTTCTTTTTTTTCTACTTCAAAACCGGTTTTCATATCACCTAGTTGTTTGCTGTTATCGGCATTAAAAATACTGTCGGTTAATGCTTTAAACTTCACTTCATATTCATAAGCCTCTTTATACTTACCTGTTTTAGAATAAACCTGCGCTAAATTTTGATACGCAGTACGCTCGGCATTAATATCTCCTATTTCTTTTACTATTTGCAAACTCGAATCGCAATATAGCACAGCTAATTTATAATCAGATAAATCTAAATAGATATTACCTATGTTATTATAGCAATAGGTTATCCCTTTTTTATCATCCACCTCTTTGATGATGTTTAAACATTTAAAATAATACTCTAAAGCCTTGGCATTATTAGCCTGATTCTTATACACAATACCTATATTATTATAGCAATAAGCTATACCTTGTTTATCTCCTAACTCTTCGCGTATTTTTAAAGCTATCGAATGATATTTTAAAGCGCTTTCATAATCAGATTGACTGGCATAAACATTACCTATATCGGCATAAGAAGATGCTATAGCATTTTTATTTCCCGCATCCTGCCTCATTTTTAAAGCCTTTTTGTAATAAACTAAAGCTTTTGGATACTCTGCCTGCATATAATATACATCTCCCATGTTGGCATAGCAGTTTCCCATTCCCTTTTTATTGCTTATCTCTTCAAATATGTTTAGGGCTTTTAAAAAATACTCTACTGCCTCAGGATACAAGCCTTTGTTTTTATGTAACACACCTATCAGGTTTAACGCCTTGGCTTTATATTTTGGCTGATTTATTTTTTCGGCAAACTGTAACTCTTGCTGAGCAAGTGCGATGGCTGTATAAGGATTGGTAACCAAATTACTGTTTGCAATATCATACAATGCTTTCAACCGATTGGTATCAGACTGTGCTTTGTTGTGATAAACTGTCCAAAGAGAATCTATTTTAGGGTTTGCTAACTGAGCAAAGCAAGCTGAATTACAAAATAAGAAAGCGCAACAGAAGAATATATAAAACTTTTGCATTTGGAGAGGCAAATGTATAACAAAACAGCATTTCACTAGCATTAAAGCCAGTTTTCACGCTTTTTAACAGTTGAAGATGAGTATTTACTAGATGAAAGCTGGTAGGAAAGAATATTTAGTGTCAAACAAGCATCTTTTGCAACATAAGAAACACCATTTTCATTATTACCAATTTTTCACTCAATTTGCTATATTTGCCTATCAACATCAAAAAAACATATTTAGTCCTTTTATTTTCGATTGCATGTATTTGGGCAAAAGCACAATGCCCACAGTTTTATGATAGCAACGGAAACCTAACTTCTAACCCTTATTGGATTAGCTGTAGTGGTAATTCATATACGTTATCCTTGCAAAGCCCTTCTAATTTCAGTTATACCGGTATTAATTGGGGAGATGGGAATACCTCACCCGGAGGGACTTATACCAGTCCGTCTGTTATTACGCATACCTATAGCGTTACCGTTGATACCTTTGTAGTACTTATTACAACATCTTCTTGCACCGTACAAGGCGTTTTGGTAATGGAAAAACCTGTTAATGCAGGTATTCAAATCCCTACCGGAGGACCACTGGCAAGTTGTGCTCCTAAGGTTTTGCAGTTTATTAATTCGAGTACTAATGTTAGTCAAACTACCCACTTTATATGGAACTTTGGCGATGGAACAGGTAATCAATACTATAATTACCTTAACGCAGGAGCTACTGTAAATCACTTATATGCTGCGGGTTCGGTAAATTGCCAAACCTCTATACAATTATCAGCCTATAACTATTGTACGTATGGTGTGCTTACAGTTGATAATTACAGTCCGATAAAAATTTATGATAAAGACCA
>CAJCJB010000122.1 GCA_903970545.1 Candidatus Saccharimonadota bacterium
TACTTTCGTTAGCATTTGCCTTTTCCTGCACCATAGCCAGTATAAGCTGCAAATCAGCTTTTAGGGTTGTCCACGCCGCATTGCGTGCACCCACTGCCCCGGCTATGTGGTTTTTTACGTTAGTAACCTGTGTTATAAATGCAGTAACGTCTAACCCAAATTGCGCTTGTGTTAAACTTCCTGCTGTCCATCCTGTAGGGAAATACGTGTTATTAGTTAGTTTACTCACTATTTCCTGTAGTCGTATTATTCTATCGCCAATTTTAGTTGGCATTTTTATTACTGCTGTAAGCAGTTTTATTATTGTGTTCATTTTTTTAGTTATTAAGTGTTTAAATAATTTATTTGAATGATGTCCGGTTCTTTCTTCGCTGTGAAGTAATGAGCCTTAAAGAGAAGCTTTTTAAGATGCTTTATATATAAAGCAGGTTAAGAGTTTTTTTGGGGTTATCCGCTTTTTTGTGAGGGTAATCTCTTCCTGTTTATTTTTACAGGTAAGATTAGTTTTTCAGGTTGGCAGACTTTAGAAGTATCATCATGCGTTGTAGTTTTATGGGTTTATATAGCTAAATTAATATAAGCAATTATCGTGCCAAAGTTTTTTAGCTATCCATTAATTAGTTCAATTTACAAAGAAACATTTGCTACTTGTTAAGTAACGCTTGCTATTTTCTAATTAATGCTTGCTACTTGTTAAGTAACGTTTGTTACTTGCAAATTAATGCTTGCTATATATAAATTAACGCTTGCTATTTGTGAATTAACGTTCGTTAATTGAGAAGTAACGTTTGTTATTTGTGAATTAATGCTTGCTATTTATAAATTAATGCTTGCTACTTGAGAAGTAGCGTTTGCTACTTGCGAGTTAATGCTTGTTATTTGCAAATTAATGCTCGTTACTTGAGAAGAAACTGTTGTTACTTGATAAATAGCAACTGTTTGTGCCGGATAAGGAAATGAAATTATTCATAGGATAGCTAAGTATAGAAAGGATCCTGCTACGGAAGTAGCGGGATTTTTTTTGCTACTTTTGTTTTTATGAAAAATAAACTAATTATATATTTAGCATTATTAACTAAACTAACCATTTTTGCGCAGTCTGCAACTGAAATTGCGAAAGTTGGAATAAAATCAACAGTTTCAATTGTTGCATTAGACAACATATCACAACCTCTTGGGTATGGTTCTGGCTTTATTATAGATGACGAATTAATTGCAACAAATGTTCACGTAATTGAAGGTAGTAATTCTGCTTATGTTTTACTGAATGGGCAAGAAAAGAAATATACAGTAAGTGGTTATGTATCTATTGATAAAGCAAATGATTTAGTAATACTAAAAGTATCGGGGCTTTATGGCACTAAACTATCATTAGCTTCTGAAGCAACACCTGAAATTGGCGAAAAGATTTTTGCAGTAGGAAACCCAAAGGGATTAGATGGTACATTTTCAGAAGGAATTGTTAGCGGAATACGCACTTTGCAGGCAAGCCAGGTTTTACAAATTACTGCGCCTATTTCACCTGGCAGTAGCGGTGGTCCTGTTTTAAATTCATCAGGGCAGGTTGTTGGTATTGCATTTGCAAGTTTTACAAGCGGACAGAATTTGAATTTTGCAATACCAGTAAAATATCTATTGAAGCTAAAAACAACTATCGGAACAATAACACTACTCTCGACTGTAAAGAAACAAGTAAAAACAGCAACTGCTGCTCAAGATATTAAAGAAGGCGTTACAGTAAGAAATGTAGAATGGACTGGTGTCAGTAGTAATACTGGGAAAGATTATTGCTTTTCAATAAAAAATAATCTCAATTATATTGTAAAGGAGATAAAGATTTTGTTTTTGGCTTATGACGCTACGGGAACTGTCATCGATTATAAGGAATACTATTTCTCTGGTGAGATAAAACCATTTTTAGCGAAATCATGTGATAAATATGTGGAGCTGAATGGGCACGTTAAAAATATAAAAGTAAGGGTTTTAGATTTTAAAATTGTAGAGGAATAAGTGTTAGGTTAATTTATGATTGATACAACAAAAATAGAATTAATAGGAAAACAACTTGATAAAGTAGTAGATGGTTTAACTCAGCACCATGAACGTTTATCATCAGGTGAAATAGCTTTAATTGCTTCTTTAATTGGCGTTATTGGCGGAATTCTTCCTCAAATAATAATTTTCTTTTTAACAAGAAAGAAGGAAAGTAAAAATAAGCAAATGGAACTCTTAGCAGAAGAAAGGAGAATTTCTTTTTTACTGGATGGTTATTTTAGATTATTTATACATCATTCGGTTGGTGTGGATTACTGGTATTATTGTCATGAGCTATCTCATAAAGAGCGAGATTATCAACAATCTCTCGATGCTGCGCAAGGTACTATAACAAGTATGGATAATATTAATATAGGTTTTTCAGAATATTATAAAACAATTAATCACTTTATGGCTTTAACAAAACAAAACAAGGTAATTAAGCAAACAATAGAAGATATAGAGATACTTAAAATTAGAGAACCTAAAGATTATAGTAAAATTAATTCTACTGATGAACTTTATAAAGAAATGAAAATAGACTCCTTAGAATTAGAAAATGAATATTATAAATATCGAGTTTATTTTGATAGAATAAATAATGAAATGTTGGCAATGTTATAGGTTGACAATAGTTAACGCTGCTTTAGGCTTTGCTGCAAACTGCCATGCAGCGCGCAAAGCCCTCCTATACTTTAATACCCCAAAGCAGGCCCTAGCCATTTTTCTATTTCGGCAAAAGGCATGTTTTTGCGTTTGGCATAATTTGTTACCTGCTCTTTATTTATTTTACCTACACCAAAGTAATGAGAGTCTCTGTGGGCAAAATACAAACCGCTAACAGCAGCCGTTGGCACCATTGCCAAACTTTCGGTAAGTGTAATACCGGTGTTCTTTTCTACATCCAACAGTTTCCAAATGGTAAGTTTTTCGGTATGGTCGGGTTGTGCAGGGTAACCGGGTGCAGGTCTTATGCCTGCATACTCTTCTTTAATCAATTGCTCGTTAGTTAGGGCTTCATCTTTAGAGTAGCCCCATATTTCTGTTCTTACCTTTTTATGCAATAGTTCTGCAAAGGCTTCGGCAAGTCTGTCCGCCAATGCCTTTAACATAATAGCGCTGTAATCATCATGGTCTGCCTCAAAACGTTTTACATGCTCGTCTATACCAATACCTGTGGTTAGGGCAAAGGCGCCTATATAATCACACCCCTCCCTAACCCTCCCCACAGGGGAGGGAATAGATGCAGGCAAAGGAGATGGAATAGGTGCAGCATTTATCTCTTGCGTTATTTTCTCTACAACTTTATTTGCATTGGCAATTACTTCTTCGTTTGTAAAACGAATTACTTTATAACCTAATGATTCTAAAACAGCCGTTCTGTTTTCATCTTGCTCCTTTATTTGCTCATGATATTTACCGTCAATTTCAATAATGATGTTTTTTTCAAGGCAAATAAAATCTACAATGTACTTATCAATTAAATGTTGTCGTCTTATTTTAAACCCGGTTTGTTTAGCTCTTAGTTTATCCCAAATAATTTTTTCTGCTTCTGTTTGTTCACTTCTCAGTTCTTTTGCATTATCAATATTTAAAGCCCAATTAGTTTTAGATGTGGTGTGAAAGGACGCATCAGAGAGACTGCTATCCCCTCCCTTGTGGGGAGGGTTAGGGAGGGGTCTAATAAAATCTGCTAAAGCCACATTATATTGCCCTGCGGGTTTCTTTGTTTGCTGACGAATAGAATGGAATGTACATACTGTTTTTTTAGCATCGGTATCATACACTTCTATATCATCCTCATTAACGGCATTGGCAGGGTAAATGCCTATAACAGCCGTTGCCCTTAACCATTTCTCGTCAATGATTTTTTTAAGCATGGCCTGTGCATCGGCAAAAAGTTTGCGCGCTTCTTCGCCACGGGTAGGGTCTTTTAATATCTTGGGGTAAGAGCCTTTCATTTCCCAGGATATAAAGAAAGGAGTCCAATCAATAAGTTCAGCAATCTCAGCTAAAGGATAATCGGTAAATACTTTGTTGCCTAAAAAGGTTGGCTTCACAATCTCTGTTTTATCCCAGTCTATAAAGAATTTGTTTGCACGTGCTTCTTCTAACGAAATAGCTTTGTTCTGCCCCTGTGCATTTTTATTTTGTTCGCGCACACGGTTATAGTCTTTGTTTATATCCACCATAAAGGCATCACGCAACTCATCTGAAATTAAGCTGCTGGCAACGGGTACCGATTTGCTGGCATCGTTTACATGCACTACAGGCCCTGAATAATTTTGAGCAATCTTAACGGCAGTATGCACTTTAGATGTGGTGGCTCCTCCAATCAGTAAGGGCGTTTTAAAACCTAAGCGTTCCATCTCTTTAGCCACATGCACCATCTCGTCTAATGAGGGAGTTATCAATCCGCTTAAACCAATAATATCTACACCATGTTTTTTTGCTTCCTCTAAAATTTTATCGCAGGAAACCATTACACCCAAATCTATAATCTCATAATTATTGCAAGCCAGTACCACGCCTACAATATTCTTACCAATATCGTGTACATCTCCTTTAACGGTAGCCATTAATATCTTTCCTGCATTTTGTCTTCCATCGCCTACAATACCTGCCAGTTTGTTGGCGTCTTTTTCTGCCTGAAGAAATGGCTCTAAGTATGCAACCGCTTTTTTCATTACGCGCGCACTCTTTACCACCTGTGGCAAAAACATTTTACCGCTTCCAAACAAATCGCCTACTACATTCATTCCATCCATTAACGGACCTTCAATCACGTGTAGCGGTCTGCCTAGTTTTACCCTGGCTTCTTCGGTATCCACATCAATGTATTCTACCAAACCTTTTACCAATGCATGACTCAAGCGTTCTTCCACCGTACCTTTGCGCCATTCTTCATCCTTTTCTGTTTTTTCTTTGGTAATGCCTTTTAAAGATTCGGCATGTTCCACCAATCGCTCGGTGGCATCATCCCTTCTGTTTAATAAAACATCTTCAACTAACTCTAATAATGTTTTATCAATATCATCATACACCTGCAATTGTGCAGGGTTTACAATCCCCATATCCATTCCGTTCTTCACAGCATGATATAAAAAGGCACCGTGGATAGCCTCACGCACATGGTCGTTACCACGGAAAGAAAAAGAAACGTTACTTACACCACCGCTTACTTTAGCATGAGGAAGGTTTTCTTTTATCCATTTGGTAGCATTAAAAAAATCAAGTGCGTTTAGGCGATGTTCTTCCATACCCGTTGCCACAGGAAAAATATTCGGATCAAAAATAATATCCTGAGCAGGGAAGTGAACTTTATCAACCAACACATCATACGCACGCTTACAAATATCTTTTCTGCGTTGCAGGGTATCAGCCTGACCAACCTCATCAAATGCCATTACAATAACGGCAGCACCGTACTGTTTTATTTTATTTGCCTGCTCAATAAACTTAGCTTCTCCTTCTTTTAAAGAGATAGAGTTTACAATGGTCTTACCCTGCACACATTTTAAACCTGCTTCAATAACGCTCCACTTAGAAGAATCTATCATAATGGGCACACGGGCAATATCAGGCTCGGCGGCAATCAGGTTCAGGAACTTGGTCATAGCAGCTTCGCTATCTAACATACCCTCATCCATATTCACATCAATAACCTGTGCACCGCCATCTACCTGATCTTTAGCAATAGAAAGGGCTTCTTCATAATTCTCTTCTTTAATTAAGCGAAGGAATTTTTTAGAACCGGTAACATTGGTACGCTCACCCACATTTAAGAAATTACTTTCCGGACGCAGCGTTAATGGCTCGAGGCCACTTAAATGCATTAAAGTATCAGGCGCAGGTCTTTTACGAGGCTTGGCTGTTTTAGCCAGTTCGGCAATGCGTTGTATATGCGCAGGCGTTGTACCGCAACAACCACCCACAATATTTAAAAAACCTGCCTGCAAAAAATCTTCTATCTGATGCCCCATGGTATGTGCATCTTCATCATACTCGCCAAACTGGTTGGGCAAGCCTGCATTGGGATAAGCACTTACATAAAACGGAGCCTTGGTTGAAAGCTCTTCCAAATAAGGCCTCATATCTTTAGCGCCCAAAGCGCAATTAAGACCTACACTTAGCAAATCAACATGAGAAACCGAGTTTAAAAATGCCTCGGTAGTTTGTCCGGATAGCGTTCTTCCGCTGGCATCAGTAATAGTTCCTGAAACCATCACGGGCATCTTCCTGTCTATCTGTTTGCAATAATTTTGAATAGCAAATAAAGCCGCTTTGGCATTCAGTGTATCAAAAATAGTTTCTATCAGTAATACATCTGCGCCGCCATCTATCAGGCCACGCACCTGCTCGGTATAGGCAGTAACCATTTCATCAAACGTAACGGCACGAAACCCGGGGTCATTTACATTGGGGGATAAAGAAAGAGTTCTGTTTGTAGGCCCTATAGCACCTGCTACAAATGCAGTTTCTCTTCCTTTCCCTTCGGGCGAAGCAAGAAATTCTGTAATAGCTTCTTTGGCAACCTTGGCAGATTCATAATTAAGTTCATACACAAACTCCTGCATGTCATAATCTGCCATGGCAATGGTAGTGCCGCTAAAGGTGTTGGTTTCAATAATATCTGCACCTGCTTTTAAGTATTCTTTATGAATGGTTTTAATAATCTGCGGCTGGGTAATAGACAGCATATCGTTATTACCCTTCACATCCTTATGCCAATCGGCAAAACGTTTACCGCGATAGTCTTTCTCCTCCAGCTTATATTGCTGAATCATGGTACCCATTGCACCATCAATTACCAAGACTCTTTTCTCTAACTCTTTTCTAATATCTGTTGCCATATTCTTTAAAACAAAAAATCCCTTCCAAACATAGTCGGAAGAGATTTTATGAATTTCGCGTCATAATCAATCCGACTTATCTTTCAGATGGTAACATCTGAACGAGTTGGCACCGGTTTTCCAAGGATGTTATCCCTTTTAGTTGGTTGCCAAGGCTTCATAGGGCGTATCCCTCAGCCTTTCTTGATAAGTTTGAAAAAGAACTGATGCAAAGATATAAATTTATATTTGAGTAGTTTTGCTTATTCAAAAATTCTATGAACGCCTTCATCAGAACCATATCAAACCCTAAGTTCATCTTCATCTTGTTTTTGGGCTTGGTTGTTTTTGCTACCCTTCAGGCAATATTACTTACCAAAGCACACCCGGCATCTGGCGAGTGGCCCTTTACGCTTTACAACAACTATGTAATTTTTAAGCAATCATTCTTTCACCTCATCCACAAACAGGATTTATATTGTTTGTACCCAAACGAGTATTACGACCCCTATAAATACAGTCCGGCATTTGCGTTGGTTTTTGGCATGTTAAGTTATTTACCTGATACAGCAGGGCTTCTCATCTGGAATCTCTTAAACGCCTTTGTGCTTTTTGTGGCTATTTATAAGTTACCAAACATATCTATAAAGTACAAAAGCCTGATGCTGCTAACGGCAAGTATTGAGCTAATGACCTGTATGCAAAGCTGCCAGAGTAATGCCCTCATTGTCGGTCTGCTCATCCTTGCTTTTTGTATGCTGGAGAAAGAAAATTACCTCCTCGCTACCCTTTTCATTTCCCTAACCGTATTCATAAAACTATTCGGCATTGTAATTTGCATCCTGTTTATCTTCTATCCTAAAAAAGGAAAAGTGGCCCTGTATATGTTGGTTTGGTTTGCGCTCTTAGCCATTATTCCTATAGTGGTAACAGGCTACGAGCAACTGCTATTTCTTTACAAAAGTTGGCTTACTCCTTTAGGTAACGACCATGCTCTTTCTAACGGATATTCCGTAATAGGCTGGCTGCATACCTGGTTTCACCTCAACGTAAATAAGGTTTTGGTATTGATTATAGGTACTGTTTTATTGCTTTTGCCTTTAATTAAAATCAGTAAATACAAAGACTATTCCTTCCGTTTAGTTATGCTTAGTTCTGTTTTGGTTTGGATGGTTATTTTTAACCACATGGCAGAATCTCCTACCTTTATTATAGCAATGGCAGGGGTAGTCATCTGGTTCTATGCACAAAAACCTAGCACCATAAACATAGTTTTGCTTATTCTCTGCATTGTTTTTACCTGCCTCTCTCCTACCGATATATTTCCGCCCTATGTTCGCAAAGAAATCTTTCAACCGTATGTGGCTAAGGCGGTTCCATGCATACTCATCTGGGTAAAGATAATTTATGATTTACTATTTGATAAAATAACTCAGAGAATCTTAGAAACTACCCCAACTTAAAATAAGTACCTGATATGGTAGCTATTTCATTGCCATAAGCCAAAGAGGCTGTTGCTGCCGGAGAAGGAGAGTTAATTACATGTATGGCACGGTGACTGTATTCTATCTTAAAATCGTCTATCACTTCACCTTCAGGAGCTAATGCCATAGCGCGAATGCCACAACGACTGGAAACAATATCATCTGACTCTAAACTTGGTATCAGTTTTTGTAAGCGTTTAAGGAAATAAGGTTTAGAAAAAGCTCCACGGTACTCATCCATACCAAAACGCCAATGCTTTTTAAAGAATTTCCATGTTCCGCCAAAGGTAAAGGCATTCAGAGTATCTTTTGCCGAGAAAGCTGTTTTGCTGTATCCCTCTCTGTCAAAAACAAACACGGCATTTGGTCCGCATTCGGTACCGCCTTTAATCATGCGGGTATAATGCACACCCAAAAATGGGAATTTAGGGTTAGGTACAGGGTAAATAAGGTTTTTAACCTTCTTCATACCCTTATCTGTCAGGTCATAATAATCTCCTCTAAAGCCTACAATCTCTGTATCGCTCTTTTTGCCTTGTGCTTTGGCTAATCTATCTGCCTGCAAACCTCCGCAGGTAATAACATACTTAGCAGTATACTTATTATTTTGGGTAATTACTTCAACCTTGTCCTCATGGTTCACAAAAGACTTTACCTCCTGATTGGTAAGCACCTTGCTTCCATTAAACTTTTGATGGATAAGCTCTACATACTTATTAGCTACATCCGTATAATCTATAATACCTGTGCAGGGCACCCATATACCGGCAATACCCTCACAATAAGGCTCTATTTCTTTTATTTTTTTTGCATCTATCAGTTCAATACCTTCTACATCGTTGGCTTTACCATTATTAAATACTTTGTTCATATGAGCCAGTTCGCTCTCTTCTGTGGCTACAATAATCTTTCCACAAATATCGTGTGGTATGTTGTGTTCTTTAGCAAATTGCACGAGCTCTCTTCTACCCGCAACACAATTAATAGCTTTATAAGAACCCGGTTTGTAATAAATACCCGAATGTATAACACCCGAGTTATGCCCCGTTTGATGAGCCGCTACTTTGGCTTCTTTCTCCAATACGGCAATCTTTAAACCAGGGTGTTTTGTGTTTAGTTTATATGCCGTAGCAAGCCCTACTATCCCTCCTCCTACAATAATTACATAAACGCGTTTTCCTGAGACATCTGTTTTTATTTGCGCAAAGTTAATAGCTAAATGTTAATCCTTGATTGTGAAATAGCTTTAATTGAAATAATTTCTACTTTTGCCCGCTTAAGTAAAAATGATATGAAATTACGTATATCTTGTCTCTTGCTTCTTGTAGCTTGCTTCGGCTCAGCGCAAACCAATAACCCTTTTACATCTCGCATGTATTGTGCATGGGGTTATAATGCAGAGTGGTTTACATCCAGCACTATTAAAATATCTCAACCAGCTTTAGGTAATAATTATGAATTAAAAAACATTACAGGCAATGATAACCCCGGTTGGAATTTTCAGTTGTTTAAAAAACCTTTAACCGTTCCGCAATACAATTATCGTTTTGGTTTCTTTTTAAAGAAACATCCTAGCTGGGGTTTTGAGTTAGGCTTTGATCACACTAAATTTCAGCTTACTATTGGAGAAAACATACATTGGGTTGGTACCGTAAATAACAGGCATTTAGATACTAACTTAAACGTTGTAGATTCTTATTTTCATTGGAAGCTGAACAACGGAGCTAACTTTTTCTGCTTTAATGTTATGAAACGCTTTTACCTGTGTGGTACTAAAAATGGACACTTTAAACTGTTTAACATCTATAAGTTTGGTGCAGGTCCTACTGTCCCTCACGTAGAAAATACGTTGATGGGAATGCCTAACAACGCTCATTTTCAACCGGGAGGATGGAACGTTGGTTTTGAGGCAAACTACCGTTTAGAGATTTATGATTACCTGTATGTAGATATTGCGCAAAAGATTGATTATGCCCGCTATTTTGGTTTGCGTTGCTATGATGGTACAGCCAAACAGGCTTTTGGAACGTATGAAGTAATGGCTACTTTGGGCTTTATGTTGCCTTATAAACCTTTTTGGGTAAAAGATAAAAAAACAGCTGTTCAGCCTGCTGCTGCAACAAATAATTAAGCTTCTTTAACAAATCAAGTAAGTTTAATAAAAACTTAAATTATTTCTTCTTTGAGTTTCCCACTACTTCTTTGTGAATTTCATTAAAGGCTTTCCCCTTATGAGTGTGCCAAAGGGTCGAAAATTTAATTTCAATACCCTGTAGTAGCTGGATACATAGTTTTATATCCTCTTCAGAAAGGTCGTAATACATCATTTCGTGTATTTTGCGTAATCGGGCAAAACATCCATTAAGAACCTCCTGACCCTTTTCGGTAATTTTAAGTCGTTTAGAGCGTTTATCATCCGGATTGGAATGCTCTGTTATATATTTTTTTTTCTTTAATCTTTCTATAACCAAAAGTCCGGTAGATAATTCAGTGAAGTTATGATTTATCACTTCTGTTTTCATAGGATTCTTCATGTTTGCAATAGCAACTAGAAATTGAAATTCATCTATATGCTCAATTCCGGTTTCCGGCACAATCAAATTAAAATAAAGAAGGTTTAACTTACTGATGCGGTTTATGAGTTTGGTAAGTATTATATTATTATGGGGAGGTAGTTGCTCTCCGGAAAATAATTTATTTATGTTTTTATTTTCTCTTTTAGTAATTAAATGATGCCTGCAAAAATCATCAATACTGGCATCAGGATGCTTTTCTGAGAATTTTGCCCACTTAGTTATTAAGTCAACTGTTTTATTCAAAATGTATTAATTTTGATACAAAAGTATAAAAAAAACATCAAAATTGTTATATAAAATAAAAATTAGTTATACATTTGCATCCAAAAAGCAGCTTACTAAACAAAAATGATTGTCAGACTTGAAGGAGTATCTAAAGAGTATAGGTTAGGAGACCAGCGCATACTGGCTTTAGATAAAACCGATTTAGTAATGAATCTGGGAGAGCTTCTGCTTATTATTGGTCCTTCAGGTTCAGGTAAAACCACCTTGCTTTCTTTAATAGGTTGCGTTATATATCCCAGCACCGGTAAGCTTTGGGTAAATGATACCCTTGTAAACGATTTAAATCAAAACCAACTGGCAGCGCTTCGCCTTAACAATATAGGCTTTGTGTTTCAAAACTTTAATTTACTGGCTCCGCTTACTGCTGAACAAAACGTGCTGATGCCCCTAACCCTTAAAGGCATGAATAAAAAAGAAGCACAACAAAAGGTTAATGAAGCACTACATTTAGTTGGTATGGAAGATAGGCGCAAGAACTTACCTAAAGAACTGTCAGGCGGACAACAACAGCGTATTGCCATTGCCCGCGCATTGGTATCTGAACCTAAATTATTTCTTTGCGATGAGCCAACTGCGTCTTTAGATAAAGACTCTATGCACGTGGTTATGAACGAGCTTCGCTCTCTTGCAGATAAAGGTAAAGCAGTAGCTGTTGTAACTCACGACCCTCGTCTTCGTGAATATGCACATAGAATTGTAGAAGTAAATAATGGTATTGTAACAGAAACAAACGATTCATCTAAATTATCTCTTTCATGAAAAACATAAAAACTATTTTAGTATTAATCACGTTTTCTTTAGTAATTGCTTCCTGCGGAGAGTCTAAAAAAGAAAAGATTGATGAAGCGGCAAATCAGGCTCCTGCAGAAGTAACAAGAATTGTGGGTATGGCATCGGTTGAGCCTTTAACCCGTATTGTTTCTTTATATTCTGATGTGGGTGGTATTGTAGATAAGATTAACTATGATATAAACTCTGAAGTAAAAGCTAATGATGTAATTTTTGTGCTAAATACAGAGGTTGAAGAAGCACAACTGGCACAGGCAAAATCGAAATTAGGCACACAACAGGCTATGATTAATGTGGCAAAAGCACAGTTAGCTTCTTTAAAAGTAAAACAAGATAATGCACAGGTTAATTATAACAGAAACGTAAACTTATTAAAGGCAGGTGCGGTAACACAGCAGGTTACAGACGACAGCAAGTTTGCTTATGAGTCTCTGCAAAATGATGTATTGGCTGCAGATGCGGGACTGAAACAACAAGATGCTAAGGTTAGTGAACTACAGGCAGATATTAATTATTATGAAAGAGTGATTGATAAGAAGAAAATTAAAGCCCCTGCTAATGGCAAAATACTGTCGGTTGATGTAAGGCTTGGAAATAATGTATTGGCATCACAATCGGTTGGCGATTTTGCGCCTGATGGACCGCTTATTGCCATTACAGAAGTTGATGAGTTATTTGCAACTAAAGTAAGCAATGGTATGAAAGCCTATATACGTCCACAAGGGCAGCTTGATACGCTTGCCACCGGAAAGATTTATTTAACCTCTCCGTATCTCAGAAAGAAAACTCTTTTTTCGGATGATGCTACTAATATGGAAGACAGAAGGGTTAGAGAGGTGCGTGTATTATTAGACAAGAGCGATAAAGTATTAATCGGTAGCCGTGTTGAGTGTGTTATTCTTTTAAAGTAATTGTAGATGTTAAGTACCATAAAAACAGCTCTGTTATTTATTAAGTTCGATAAACCTAAGTCTATCGGGGCTTTGGCGGGTACTATTATGTCTGTGTTTTTGATTGGGCAGCAATGCGGTATTTTTATATTTCTTATTACTGCTATGTCGAGTGTAGTAAAAAACAACTCCGAATATGTGTGGGTAGTAGATAATAAAACAACTAATGCCAATGCGCTTTTTCAGTTAGATACCCGTATCGGGAATGAACTATCGAGTGTAGAAGGAATAGAAAAAGTATATCCAATAGTTATGACAGCAGGTGCTGCCAGGTTTACCAATGGTACTTCTGCGGGGATTACTTTAATTGGTGTTCAGGCTCCTGATTTTGCCGGTGGTCCTTGGAATCTGTACGTTGGTAAGAAAGAAGTTATGTTGGAAGATAATGCTATCATTACCGATCATTTTGATAAGAAAGCATTAGGTGGAGTTGAATTAGGCGAGTATTTTGAGATTAACGGTCACAAAGTTTTTAATGCCGGATTAACTAAAGGAGTAAGAGCTTTTGGGGGTGGTGTTTATACTTTTATGACTATAGAGCGTGCCCGTTACTTTGGAAATGTTCCGGTAAATAAAGCAAGCGCTTTTCTTGTGAAGATAAAAAAGACGGAGAATGAAGCGCAGGTAATTGCAAGAATAAACAAAAGCATTAATGGTGTTAAAGCATGGAACAGCAACGACTTTGCTAAAGAAACTATATTCACGGTTTTAAAAAGTTCGGGCATTGCCATTTCATTTGGAACATTAATTCTGTTTGCATTAATAGTAGGCTTTGTTATCATAGGCTTAACACTTTATTCATCAGCTATTGACCGAATTAAAGATTACGGAACGTTAAAAGCCATTGGTGCAACCAATGCTTATATCAGGAACTTAATCATTACTCAGGCATTAATATTTGCCGTGGTAGGTTTTGCCATAGGTACATTGTTGGTAGAAGGTTTCCGAAATGGGTTAGCTAAAGCAGGTACTTTGTTTGATTACCCGCTATGGCTAAGAGTTGTTTTCTTTTTACTTACTGTAATGATTGCTTTATTCGGAAGTTCATTCGCTATCAGAAGAATTAGTAAACTGGAACCTGCACAAGTATTCAGAGGTTAAAAAATGACGATAATGAAACAAATAGTATTAGTTTTTCTTTTAGGTTCTTTGTTTGTTTATGGGCAAAATAACCAAGCTTCGTTATCCTTAAACGACGCTATACAAAGGGCTTTAGCAAACAGATATGATTTAAAAATACAGAAGGTAAATACTAAAATTACCGAGAAACAACTTAGTGAAGTTGGTGCACGCAGCTTGCCACAAATCTCATCCGACCTTGATGTGCGAGTTAACAGTCAACTGCAATCCAATATACTTCCGGGAAGTCTTTTTGGCTCAGTTAATGCGCCTGACAGAGCTGTTCAATTCGGAACTAAATATAATACACTATGGGGTTTTAACTTAAACCAGCAGGTTTTTAATCCAGTAAACCTTTCAGACAGGAAGATTGCAAATATTCAATCAGAATATCAAAGGCAAAATGAAAAGCTGACTGAAATAACCATTAAGCAGGATGTTACCGAAGCTTATTTTACAGCTCTATTATGGAAAGAGAAAGTAGATTTATCTACCGAAAACGTGAAGCGTGCACAAGAGGTTTATGAAGTAACTAAGAACCAGCTTGGCAATGCACAAGCTACCCAGTACGATGTGCAACGCAATTTAATAGATGTGGAAAATGCCAAAGCAACAAATGAGCAAAACAGAAACAGCTATAAATTATCTATTAACGATCTTCTTTATAAAATATCTGATGACTCTCTTAAGAATCCATCTTTAACCGATAAGATAACCGACCTTATACAGGCATTCAGTTTGATACCCAAAGACAATGAAGAAATTAAAAGAACAGAGCTTACTCAGGAAAAGATACAATTAGAGATTTATAAACTGAACATGAAGAAGCAAAGTTTAACCTACCTTCCAACGCTTTCGGTATACGGCAATTATTCTTTGCAATATCTTAATAATGATTTCACGCCTTTTACGTCTAAAAACTGGTATCCGTTTAACTACTTCGGCGTAAAAGCCAGTATCCCTATTTTTGATGGGGGCTTAAAAGCAAAGACACGCCAGGAATATGAGCTCAGGTCTGAGATGTCTAAATTTAATTACAATAAACTTACCAGAGATTATAAGCAGGAAGTACAAAGCACACAAACCGCTTTAAACAATGCGTTGAGTGATTTAAACTACCAGAAAAAGAATTTAGCGCTGATTGAAGACCTTTATAAAATAGATACCGAAAGATTAAAAATAGGTGCCATCAGGCAAACCGACCTTACTTCTACCTACTATACTTTGCAACAAACACAAACCAACTATTTGAATTCGGTTTATAATTATCTGGTGGCAGTGGTTAGGTATAAAAAGGCTGCGGGCATACTTTAAACTCCTTTTTGTAACAAAAGAATATGAGGTAATATTCTTAATTAGGCGGAGAGTCTTTAAAAAGCTTAGCGTAACTTCTGTATTCTGAACTATCACTAACAGGATAACCAAAAAGCATACGGCATTTTTGCAGGTTCTCCCCATCGTACTCAATCATATAGGTATCTCCTGCATTATAAATTCCTATATCAGGCACTACCCAACCTTTATCGGTATTATGGTAGTTAACACCTAACATTTTACCATTATCGGTATACGTAAAATCAATCAGGCTTTTGGTATCTGCTGTAGCAGGTTTATAATACACAATGGTGCCAATACCATAGGTGGGGTTCTCTATCTTTAATTTGCTGCTTTTGCAAGCTATGCTAAGCAAGGCGGGTATTAAAAAGATAAGTAGTGTCTTTTTCATATGATGTTATGGGATTTTATTCAAATAAATCATTGAAAAGTTAGCCTTTAACCAGTTAGCATCATTGCCATAATTTAGGCCTCCAATTGGCGAACCATTTAATGCAACAGCATATCTATTAGACCTTGCCGCATCATCACGTATATAAAAATGTCCCGAAACATCTGTCTGAGCCTGCCCTACTGGATAAGATTCACATTGGTCATCTTGACTATTTCCATCGCATGCACTTAAAGACACCCAAATACCTCGTATCGGTTTTCCACCTAATGAATCATAAACGTAACCCTCGAAAGTAACTTTACCAAACAACTTACTATTGCTACAAGTAGTATTTAAGAGCATAACCCCTAAAAGAATAACAAAAAGAAATAGCTTAGATATTGTTTTCATTCTAACAAAGGTACTAATTAGTCGTTATAATTAGCATAAACTCATTTTTGTAAGCATTTACCAAAACTTCGTAAACGGTTACCGAAACTTGGTAGAGGTTTACCAAAACTCTGTAAACGGTTACCGAAACTTGGTAAATGGTTTCCAAACCATCGAGCTACCCCTTCCGCTCCTTCCTATAAGTAACAATTACAGGTATAGAGGTTAAGATTATCAACCCGATAACGATGTAGTTTAAATACTCTTTTACCTCCGGGAACTCGCTGCCCAAGTAATAACCAATACCTGTCACAGAGCCTATCCAACTTAGGGCGCCAATGAGGTTG
>CAJCJB010000123.1 GCA_903970545.1 Candidatus Saccharimonadota bacterium
AAGCTATCGTTAACCGCCACAAACTCTTGTGGAGCAGGTGTGTTTCGAGAAAGCAATTGCGCAATGCTATCGCCCAAGCCACCATTCATTTGGTGTTCTTCGACACTTACTACGCACCTGGTTTTAGCTACCGATTTTAAAATAGCTTTATCATCCAAAGGCTTAATGGTGTGTATGTTTATCAGCTCGGCACTGATGCTTTTCTGCTCTAATATCTCCATAGCCTCGATGGCTTTCCAAACCAAATGCCCCGTAGCAAAAATAGAAACGTCTTTACCCTCTTGCAAAACAATGGCTTTGCCTACTTCAAATTTATAATCGACCGGACTAAAATTAGGCACAGCCGGTCTGCCAAAGCGCAGGTAAACGGGTCCTTTATAATCGGCAATGGCAATGGTAGCCGCTTTAGTTTGGTTATAATCGCAAGGATTAATAACCGTCATGCCCGGCAACATTTTCATCAAGCCAATGTCTTCTAATATCTGATGCGTAGCGCCGTCCTCGCCAAGGGTAAGCCCTGCGTGCGATGCACAAATCTTAACATTCTTACCGCTATATGCAATAGACTGGCGAATTTGGTCATACACACGTCCTGTGCTAAAGTTGGCAAAGGTGCCCGTAAATGGGATTTTACCGCCAATGGTTAAGCCCGCCGCAATGCCCATCATATTGGCTTCGGCAATACCTACCTGAAAGAACCTATCAGGAAAGTCTTTTAAGAAAGCATCCATTTTTAAAGAGCCCGTTAAATCGGCACAAAGCGCAACCACGTTAGGATTGTTTTTGCCAAGTTCGTGTAAGCCCGCTCCAAAGCCCGAGCGGGTATCTTTCGTTTCGGTGTAAGGGAAGTTTTTATTCATAGTTTATATCTGTGGCTAAAATACATTTATCTGTGTTGTTTTATTCGATTCTATCGTAAACTTTTTTTCCACTGATTTCTCTGATTCGGGTTGTGTCTTCAATCTAAACTCTGCTCGGTAATTACCGGGTTGAAGATAAAAAACTTCTGCCTGTTGTGTCTCATTCAAATTACAAACCCACTCTAGTTTCTTTCCGTTCTCTAAATAAATACTGCCATAGCCTAACCCACCCTTATTAACAGAGAATGTACCCGCCGAAGGAATTTTAATAGTATTAGTTGAACTTTGTTTCACCTCTATGTTTTGAAGTTTAATCCGTGGCAGGGTAAGTATTTCTAAATCAAATTTACCTGTGATATACTTCTCGCTTAGTCCAACTTCTTGCACATTCAGGGTGTGAAGCTCTCCGCTTTTTCTCACAATAAAAGATAATGATTTATAAACGCTGGTTTCTTCAGTTTGTACGGTTAGGTAACCCTGCGGGGCATCTAACGGAATAATATTGTGCTTCCCTTTTTGCAACACAATGTTTTCTTTTACCTGTGGTGGAATGGTATGCACCACCATTTTATAGGTTACCTCAGGATCTAAAACAAGCGTATCAGGGTTGCCACGATGATTAAGTGTATGCAGGTAATTATACATAATCTCTCCCGTCTTCTGATTATAGAACGTCATGGTAACATCAGTTTCACTGGGTTTTTTATACGTGTCGTTTAAGTTTACCTGAGCCGTAGTTTGTGTAATGGCTTCAATAAAAACAAGCTTCATCACGTTCTTGAAATTAGCTTCGTTGCTCACATCATAAAACTTACCCATACAACCAAACACATCGGCAAACTTCACATCCAACCCAACTCCTATAATAAAAGGGCGAAGAAAGACTCCTTTCTTCTGCAAGGCTAACGATACAGCACAGGGGTCACCATCGCACTCTTCAATACCATCAGTAATTAAAACAACTATATTGCGGCAATTCTCGCAAAGCGGGAAATCGTTTGTGCTTTCTCCCAACGAGTATGCAATGGGTGTAGTCCCCGTAGGTTGCAATTGATTGATGCGGTCTTTTATTTTCTTACAATTGGTAAGCGCTACATCAAAAGGAACTTCCAGTTTACTATCCTTGCAATTACGATTGGGTCTGAATGGTGTTTGATGCCCGTAGCAACGAAGAGCCAGTTCAAGCTTAGGAGTATTCTTTAAAGAATCTAAAAACTCGCCCATCAGTTTTTTAGAAACATCTATTTTGTTTCCATTGCCCCATCTGCCAAACATACTGAAAGAATCATCGAAGATGAATAGTATTCGGGTTGTTGTATTCGCATCTATATTTTTTCTGGTAGAAAAATCTTTGTTATCCTTTTCATAGCCTTGTGCAAAGCAAATACAGGTAACAAGTAGCAGGTAGCAGATAGCAGGTATGTGGATGCGTAACTTCAACGGGGGCAAAAGTAAATTCTTTAATCATTCTGCTGAAAAGAATTATTAAAACATATCAAGAGATGAAGTACATCTACTAATTGCTTTTATCACTTACAATAAAAGTTATACTTTTACTTCAAATTTATAAATCATGAAAAAAGTATTGTATGTAATGATTGGGTTGCTCATAATTTATCTGGTACTATGTTTAGCCGGACCATCTGTAATAAAAGTTCAAAGATGGACAAGTATTAATGCATCAGCAGATGCTATTAAATCGGAAATAACTGATTATAATATGTTCTCCCAATGGTCGCCATGGGCAGAGAAAGATACCGCCATGAAAAGTACTATTACAGGCGCGGTAGGAAATGTGGGCCACAAATATGAATGGGAAGGCAATAAAGTGGTTGGTAAAGGAACAATGGAACTTACTAAGATTAGTACCGATACAGTAGCTGAAAAACTAGATTTTAATGGCAAAGGTGTTAGTGATGTGTATTTTATTTTTAAATCAGACGAGGCAAAAACCAATCTTACCTGGGCAATAGATATGAATATTGGTTTTTTTGACAGAGGCATGATAATGTTCTTTAAAGGAAAAATGGATAAGATGTTAGGTGGTGATTTTGAAAAGGGCTTAGCTAAACTTAAACAAGTAATGGAAGCTATGCCTGTTGTTAAAACATACAGAGGTTATGAAATAAAAGAAGTGCTTTGGCCTGAAAGAAATTATTATGGTAAGAAGGGAACTGTAGCTTTTGATAAACTAAGTGCATTCTTTGCAGATAACTTTCCAAAGGTGTTTAATGACGCCATGAATAATAAACTGCAACATACAGGTCCTCCAAGTGGTTTATTTTTTACCTATGACGAAGGAAAAAAAGAAACAGAATGTGCTGCTGTTATTTCTGTACCCGATGGACAAACACTTAAAGGTTGGGAGAAGTTTAATATACCTGCTACAGATTTGGCATTGCAAATTGCTTATTATGGCGGGTATTCAAAAATGGCTGATGCACGTGGCGCCATGGCTGATTATATGAAAGAAAAAGGCTTAACACATAATTTAGTAATTGAAGAGTATCTCTCAGACCCAGGGAGTGAAAAAGATTCTACTAAATGGTTAACCAATATCTATTATGTTATTAAGGGTGGTAACGGTAGTGTAAATATCAAAGTTCAGTAGTACTACCTAACTCTTCCCATTTCCTGTTCTAAGTATTGCCTTAACTGATCTTGGGTTAAGTTAGAACGTATGGTTCCGTTTACGGATAAAGAAACATTTCCTGTTTGTTCTGATACAATTAATGCAACGGCGTCTGTACTTTCAGTAATACCCACTGCGGCACGATGCCTCATACCATAATGGGCTGGGAATTGCTCTTTTTCGGTTACAGGTAACACACAACGAGCAGCTATAATACGTTTACCACTTATAATTACAGCGCCATCATGCAAAGGAGAATTCTTAAAGAAAATGTTTTCCAACATGCGTTCACTTACGCCACTATCTATTGGTTCTCCTGAATTAATATAAACAGCTAAATCAGAGTTTCTGGTAAGTACAATTAGTGCACCCGTTTTACTTTCACTCATTTTAAAACAGGCTTTTATTAAAGGAGTAAAATCTACTTTGGCGTATTGTTCTACAAAGCCACTCTTTGCAGGATAGAAAACACGACTCAAAAATTTACTTCTACCAAGAAACTCGTTGCTGCCTATGAATAACAAGAACCTACGTAACTCCTGCTGAAACACAACAATAATAGCAATTACACCCACATCAATAAATTTGCTGAGTATAGTGCCGAATAACTTCATGTCTAATGTACGCACTATAATCCATACAACATAGATGAATATAATACCAAAGAACACACTAACGGCAGGAGTACCTTTTACTAAATTATAAAGCTGATAAAGTAAGATGGCAACAAGAAAAATATCAACTGCGTCAATCCCCCTAAATGTGATAAATAATATGAGGGGATGCAGAAGCACAGTTAGCAGTTGGTTTCATTAATAATATAAAGCGGGCGTTTGCGGATGTCGGTCTGTAATTTGCTGATGTATTCACCAATAATTCCTAAGCAAATTAATTGCACACCGCCAATAAAAGAAATGGCAATCATTAAGGATGCCCACCCTTTTGGCAGATCATTATTAAAAATAAAATAAGATAAAAGAGCGTACAGAATTAACAGCATAGAAATACCTGATACCACAAAGCCCATAATAGTAGCTATGCGCAACGGCACGTTAGAGAATCCGGTAATACCATCAAAGGCTAACTGAAATAACTTTTTATAGGTGTAACCCGGTTCACCTGCTGCACGCACATCTCTGTCGTACTCTACAAAAGTTTGTTTAAAGCCAAGCCAGGCAATTTGTCCGCGTAAGAATTTATGTTGCTCAGGCATGTTCTTTAAAACTTCTGCCACCTTGCGTGTCATAACTCTAAAATCACCAGTATCTAAAGGAACATCTACATTTGAGATACGTGCAAGCAACCTGTAGAAAGTTTTGTAAGCAGTTTTCTTAATAAAGTTTTTATCCTTTCTTGAACGACGTTTTGCATATACAACCTCGTTGCCTTGTTTAATCAGCCTAATCATTTCTTCAATTAGTTCAGGTGGGTCTTGCAAATCGGCATCTATAATGGCAATGATATTGCCTTTACATAAATCAACCCCTGCACTCACAGCTATCTGATGCCCAAAGTTTCTGCTGAAATCAATATACCTTACTCTCTCATCAGTCTGCGCTAAAGCTTTTATTAAATGTATAGAATTATCTCTGCTGCCATCATTCACAAACACCAACTCATAGCTCATCCCTATCTTCTCCACTACAGGGCGCAAACGGGTAACTAAGTTCGGAATGTTTAATTCCTCGTTGTAAATAGGTATAATGACCGAAAACTCATCCATAATTATGGGGTGTATTTTAATGTAGAGGTTATTAAATCAGGATTTTTACATTGAATAATAAGCGTATCCGCAATATCTTTCAGTACAGTTAGATAATACATCTGTGCGTTTTCTGTTTTCAACACAAGACTTTTTCCTGAGCGGGTATATTTTCCTGTTACTTCAACACTATCCATACGAATTACAAAACTGTTACCCGCATTTAGTTGCAACATATCGTTTTTTGTTTTAGTACTTGGCTTTTTTACCACCCCAAATTCTTCTATAGAGTTTATCTTCCACATTTTACCAATATAAGTAGGTGCCGGAGCTATTTGTTTCGGCTGCGACTTTACTTGTGTTTGTGCCTGCATAGCCAAAGAAAATATTGATATGCATACAATCAGGTATTTACGCATGATTCTCTTTTTTTACCAGGATATGCAATTCATTCAGTTGCTCATCGCTGATTGCACTCGGACTATCAATCATCACATCTCTGCCCGCATTGTTTTTTGGGAAAGCAATAAAATCTCTGATGCCATCACTACCGCCAAATAAAGAACAAAGCCTATCAAACCCAAATGCCAAACCGCCATGCGGAGGAGCACCATATTCAAAGGCATTCATTAAAAAACCAAATTGGTTTTGTGCCTCTTCTTTAGTAAAACCAAGTATTTCAAACATCTTGGCTTGTAACTTTTTATCATGAATACGGATAGAACCTCCGCCAATTTCAACTCCATTAATAACCATATCATAGGCATTGGCGCATACCTCTCCCGGACTGCTGTTTAGTAAATCAATATCTTCCGGTTTAGGAGAAGTAAACGGATGGTGCTTAGCATGCCATCTTCCTGCTAAAGAAGCCAGCACATTTGGGTCGCCATCATTCCATTCCAACAAAGGAAAATCAATTACCCATAAACAAGAGAATTTATTTTTATCGCGCAAGCCCAAGCGTGTGCCCATCTCTAAACGAAGCTCTGATAAAGCCTTACGTGCCTTATCAGCAGTGCCTGCCAATATCAATATTAAATCGCCGGGTTGGGAATTAAACGCTACACTCCACTTTTTTAATTCTTCTTCATTATAAAATTTATCTACCGATGATTTAATTGTTCCGTCTGCATTATGGCGTGCATAAATTAATCCCGTAGCGCCAATTTGCGGGCGCTTAACAAACTCCGTTAATTCATCCAATTGCTTGCGCGTATATTCTGCCGCACCTTTAGCGCAAATACCCACCACCAGTTCTGCTTCGGCAAAAAGCTTAAAAGCCTCACCCCCTGCCCCTCTCCAAAGGAGAGGGGAGTCAGGCTCGGAATTTTTCAACTCCACAAACTTCATTTCAAAACGGGTATCGGGCTTATCGTTGCCATAATACTTCATGGCATCTGCATGGGTCATTCTCGAAAGCTCAGGAATATCAACTCCTTTAACTGTTTTAAATAAATGCTTAACCAAACCTTCAAACGTATTCAAAATATCTTCCTGCTCTACAAAGCTCATCTCGCAATCTATCTGCGTAAACTCAGGCTGACGGTCGGCACGCAAATCTTCATCTCTGAAACATTTCACAATCTGGTAGTAACGGTCGAAACCACTTACCATCAATAATTGCTTAAAGGTTTGTGGCGACTGCGGCAAAGCATAAAACTCGCCTTTGTGCATGCGACTTGGCACCACAAAATCTCTTGCCCCTTCGGGAGTAGATTTAATCAACACAGGTGTTTCTACTTCTAAGAAATGCAGCTTATCTAAATAGTTACGCGTTTCAATAGCTAAACGATGACGCAACTCTAAATTCTTCCTTACAATATTGCGGCGCAAATCAAGGTAGCGGTATTTCATGCGCAGCTCATCACCACCATCTGTTTCATCTTCTATGGTAAAGGGTGGGGTAATGGAAGAATTTAAAATTTTTATAACATCACTTAGTACTACTTCAATATCTCCTGTGGGAAGGTTTTTGTTTTTACTTTCTCTTTCTTGTACGTGTCCAGTTATTTGTATCACAGTTTCCCTTGCAAAAACTGATGGGTCGTTTTCAGAAACCAATTGAGTTATACCGTATCTATCTCTTAAATCAACAAATATAACACCGCCCATATTGCGAGTTTTCTGCACCCAACCACAAAGAATAACATCTTTGTTTACATCACTAATTCTTAACTCTCCACAAGTATGTGTTCTATATTTAGTTTCCAAGTTCTATCTGTTTATTCGTTTTTTATTGTCTGTTTTTTATTGAACTCATGTATTCGCTTCGCTCGGCTAAAATTTATGTTGCAACGCCACTTTTATCTGCTCGGTATGGTGTTTGCCGTGCCATGCATATAAACCAAGCATCCAAAGCATATTGAATTTCTTATTATACTCTGGGTGGAAATATTCACGCTGATAATCTTTCTCTTTTAAGGTACTCAACAAATCAACCGCACGTGCATGCACGCCTTTTATAATTTGCAAAGAGGACTCTAAATTATCATTGTTAGCATCAGGAAGCCTTGCCCAAGTATTTTCATCATAAGGTTTCACCGTAGGCGTTTCTTCGGTAAGGGTCAATCGCAAACGTATATGAAAATTCAAATGACTATCAGCCACATGGTGCACAATTTGCTTAATATTCCATCCCTCCGGACGGTATTTATACAAAAGCTCTCCGTGCGAAAGCCCTTTAACCTTTTGTGCCAGATAAACTGGCAGAATTTCCAGTGCATGAATCTGCTTTTTAACCTCTTTTTCATCAAAAGAAGCCATAGCCACAAACTTCCCCGAAGGGTATTTTAACTTTTCTACATCAATATCTGCTAACATGTCATTGATTTTAAGATGCAAATGTAACAAAACAGGTGTATTTGTGTTTGCAGAAGGTAAAAGTATTACGGATTTTATCCTTAAGAGTTAAACTATATCAGTATCTAAAGAATATCAGATATGATGGTAACTCCCCCACATTCAATTAATAAGGGTTTTAGTTCAAACTAATACTGCGTGCATTATCTTTTTCTGTTTTAATAGAAACGCTGCAATAATTATCGGGCATTAAAGGAAGTGCTATTTCGGGCCATTCAATAAAGCAATAATTACCACTTTGTATGTATTCTTCCATGCCCATATCAAGGCACTCTTCTATATTTT
The DNA here is from genome assembly GCA_903970545.1 of Candidatus Saccharimonadota bacterium. GTDB lineage: Bacteria > Bacteroidota > Bacteroidia > B-17B0 > Aurantibacillaceae > PALSA-968. The sequence continues at coordinate 8,339 of CAJCJB010000123.1, forward strand.
TTATACGGTATAAATCAAAGTGGTAAATAGTGCTGTTGTCTTTTGTGTGGTATTCGTTTACTAAAGCAAAGGTAGGGCTGCTCATACCATCGGTAACACCCAACTGGGCACATATTTCTTTGATAAGTGTAGTCTTACCAGCACCCATCTCTCCATAAAACAAAACAACTTTATTATCTTTAATAGCCACAGCAATATCCTGTGCCACATGATACAACACATCCATAGTAACCGCACTAAAAGAAAGTTTATCCATTTACTTGGTTTCGCTCATCAGTAAAATCGTATCAAACTCCTTATCCGTAACCTTAGAAACAGAAAGACGCGCAATACGGAGTAATTCCATAGTTTTAAGCAAGGGTTCTTTTTTTATCTGCTCTAGTGTAACAAGTTTCTTTAATGCTTTGTATGGGGCAAAATCTACTCCATACCACTCACCCTCAGTAGCTGTTTTATCAGGTGTATGTTCCTTAATTACTTTGGCAATGCCCACAATGCAAAGCCCTTCATTACTATGATAAAAGAAAGCAAGGTCGCCTTTTTTCATGGCTTTAAGGTTATTGCGTGCAGCATAATTGCGCACACCATTCCAAAAAGTTTGTTTGTCTTTTAATAATTGTTCCCAGCTATATGCCGAGGGTTCTGATTTAATAAGCCAGTAGTTCATGGTTCCTTTATTTTAATGCAATATTTTAAATACCATTTCTTTCAGCAAATCACCATCTTCTACACTCACATTATCTACTCCCTTAGAGCGTGCATCACATTCATGCAAATACCCAAAGATTGATTTTAATTTTGCTGTATTATAATTGCGGGCAGCGCGTTCGTAGCCTTCTACAAAAAATGGGTTCATACCTAAAGCACTGGCTACACTACCCCTGCTTTTATCAGGAACAAAGTGATATAGCAATACTTTCTGAAAATAGTTATATAATGAGGCATTGGTCATTATCAAAGGATTCTCTTTTGTGTTGGCGGCAAAGTATTGTACAATACGATTTGTTTTCAGTACATCTTTTTTACTAAGTGCATCCTGCAATTCAAACACATTAAAATCTTTACTGATACCAATGTTTTGCTGGATGTGGTCAATGGTAATTTCACTATTTTCGGGCAAGTTCAAACAAAGTTTACCTACTTCGTTAGCAATTTTAGATAAATCATTACCTAAATATTCTGCCAATAATGCCGCTGCTTTAGGGTTAATGCTATACTTCTTATCTTTTAAATACCCGTTTATCCAATCAGGGATTTTATTGTCGTATAGTTTTTTAGATTCGAACAGAACAGCTTTCTTAGCAATAGTTTTAGCCAGTGTAGAACGCGCATCTAATTTTTTGTATTTAAAACAAAACACTAAAACAGTAGATGGTTGTGGGTTTTCGAGATAAGCAATCAAAGGGTTTTTGTCAGAAGAAGATTTTTTTTCTTTTACCTCTTCTCCATCACCTGTAGATTTAGAAAGTTCTTTCAGGGTTTGAGCTTCTTTTACTATAACAACCTGTTTCTCGCCCATCATCGGGAAACCTTTAGCCAAACTGATAATACTTCCTAAATCAGTATCTCTGCCATACAACACGGTTTGATTGAAACCCTTTTCTGTTTCATCCAACACATGTTGCTCTATGTAATTACTTATCTCATCAATAAAGTAAGATTCTTCGCCATGCAAAAAATAAACGGGCTTATAAAGCTTACGTTTTAAATCGAGCATAATGTCGTTGAAATCTGCCATGTATTATTTTCCTAACAGCTTTTTAATCTCATTTAATTTTAAAAGCGCTTCAACTGGAGTAAGGGTGTTGACATCTGTTTTTAAAATCTCTTCTTTTATCTGTTGTAAAACAGGGTCGTCTAACTGAAAGAAACTTAACTGATAATCGTTATCCGTATTTTTTTGAATCAATCTGCCCTCTGTATCAACTAATGTTTGGTTAGGCTCTAGCTCATGTTCTTTTTCAAGTTTCTTTAATATCTCTCCCGCACGTTCCACCACATCTTTAGGCATACCCGCCATCTTGGCTACATGAATACCAAAGCTGTGTTCGCTTCCACCCTCGGCAAGCTTGCGCATAAAAATTACTTTGTTACTAAGCTCTTTAACAGTTACATGGTAATTCTTTACACGCGTGAAATACTGTTGCATCTCATTCAATTCATGATAATGCGTAGCAAATAATGTTTTTGCTTTGTGTTGCGGGTGTTGGTGAATATATTCTGCAATAGCCCAGGCAATAGATATACCATCATACGTGGCAGTTCCTCTGCCTATCTCATCCAGTAAAATTAAACTGCGATCGCTTAAATTATTTAAGATACTAGCAGTTTCATTCATCTCTACCATAAAGGTAGATTCGCCCGAAGAAATATTATCCGATGCACCAACGCGCGTAAATATTTTATCTACCAGACCGATATCCGCGCTTTGTGCCGGAACAAAAGAACCAATTTGTGCTAATAAAGTTATTAATGCGGTTTGTCGTAATAAAGCGGATTTACCACTCATATTCGGACCTGTAATCATCATAATTTGTTGCACATCAGTATCCAAGAAAACGGAGTTACTCACGTACTCATCACCAGCAGGTAGTTGTTTTTCTATAACCGGATGGCGACCTTCTTTAATATCAATGGCAAACCCTTCATTAACAGAAGGACGAACATATTTATTGGTATTGGCTACGATTGATAATCCTAACAGACAATCTAAACGCGCTAACAGCGAAGCATTTTGTTGAATGTGAATGGTAAACTCTGTAACATAAGCTACTAACTCTTCAAACAACTTTGTTTCAAGTGCAATGATTTTTTCTTCGGCGCCTAAAATCTTTTCTTCATATTCCTTTAATTCGGGCGTAATGTAACGCTCGGCATTAGTCAGCGTTTGTTTGCGCACCCAATCGGCAGGAACTTTATCTTTATGTGCATTGGTAACTTCTAAATAATACCCAAACACATTATTGTAGGCTACTTTTAAAGAACTAATACCTGTACGTTCAACTTCGCGCTGCTGGATTTTTAATAAATAATCCTTCCCCGAATAGGCAATTTGTCTTAACTCATCAAGCTCTGCGTTTACACCATCTGCCATTACCTTTCCTTTGGCAACAGCAACAGGCGCATCTTCATTTAAAGAAGTTAAGCGTTGTTGAAGTGCTGCACAATCCTGTAAGCCAGAAATGGTTTCATCGAAATAATTGCTCTTAAACTCTTTCAGACTTTGTTTAATATGCTCCGTTATAATAAGCGAGCGTTTAAGTTGCATCAGCTCACGCGGATTGATGCGCATAGCCGCAGCTTTAGAAATTAATCTTTCTAAGTCCCCCAGCTGACTTAACTCACCATGTAGTTTATTTGCTTCTTCGCTATGCTTGGCAAAAAACTCTATAACATCTAACCGCTTATTTATTTGTGGAATGTTTTTAAGCGGCATAGCTATCCAACGTTTTAATAAACGAGTTCCCATGGGGGTAACCGTTCCGTTAATTACATCAAATAAAGCCTTACCGTTTTCGTGGAGGGGATAAATCAATTCCAAATTGCGGAACGTAAATTTATCTAACCAAACATATTCATTCTCATCAATACGTTTTAAAGATGTAATGTGTTTTAACTTATCATGTCGGGTTTGATGCAGATAAAACAACATGGCGCCGCAGGAAGCAATGGCAGCAGGCATATCCTCAATACCAAAACCCTTTAGCGAATTGGTATTAAACTGTTTGGTTAACGATTCATACCCGTAATCAAACGTAAAAGCCCAATCGTCTATACCATAGATATAATATTTATCGCCAAGCAAATCAAGAACCTGAGAACGTTTGTTGCGTTCAAACAAAATCTCATTCGGACTAAACTTATGAATTATCTTTTCAATGTACGATGCATTGCCCTGCGCCACAATAAACTCTCCGGTAGATATATCAAGCAGGGAAATACCTAACACATCTTTGGTTAAATGCAGACTGCACAAAAAATTATTGCTTTGATGGTCGAGTATTTTTTCACTGTATGATAAGCCCGGTGTAATTAATTCGGTAACACCACGCTTAACAATGGTTTTGGTAAGCTTGGGGTCTTCCAGCTGGTCGCAAATAGCAACCCGGTAACCCGCACGAACCAACTTAGGTAAATACGTATCTAAAGAATGATGAGGGAAACCCGCCAACTCAATAAACTGCGCAGCGCCATTAGCACGTCGGGTAAGCACAATACCCAACACCGAAGCCGCTTTGATGGCATCTTCGCCAAAGGTTTCATAAAAATCGCCTACCCTGAACAACAACAAAGCATCAGGAAACTGGGTCTTAATTTGGTTGTATTGCCGCATTAAGGGAGTTTCTTTCTCGGGGGTAGTATCGTTCTTTTGCTTCTTCTTATCCATAAAAGAAATGGAGACGCAAGATACTAAAACAGCGTATTTTTACTATTTAAAAACAATAAAAGGTTTTGAACAAGTATATCTGGAAGACTATCGTAATATTTTCCGTACAAAAGCTACGGTAAAGTAGCTCATTAAAAACACTCCGGTAAAGCCTTCAAAGGCAGCAAGAGGTTTAAGATATCCGTCAGCAAAATAATCGCCATAACCAACCGTAAAAAAAGTAATGGCGCTGTAATAAAACGCATTCCAAAACTCATGCTGATGATTAAGGGGGGAACTTCCTATAGTTGTAGCAATGGTACCCAGATTTGGAAAGTATTCGTCAATAAAATAATAAATTAAACTAAAGGAAGTAAAGGCAAGTAACATATTTGCCAGAACCCTTATGGGGTCGGTTGCGTATCTTCCTATAAAGTCAAAAACATATTTTTGAAAA
>CAJCJB010000124.1 GCA_903970545.1 Candidatus Saccharimonadota bacterium
AAGCAGGTTTACAATCTCTTTGCTATGGTTAATTACAGAGCTAACCATACTGTGTTTTATTTCTGGAAATTCAGTAAGTAGTTTTTTGATTTCAGTTGAAGCGTTTTTATCGAAAATAAACTTTTTAACAAGCTCTTTATCCAAAAAAATACCAACTTTAGTCTGCGTATTGCCCAAATCAATTACAAGATTCATGTTTGCAAAGCTATGTTTAGTGAGCAACTTGGTAGTTTATTAGTAGAGTATCTTATTCAAAACATACTAACAAAAATAATTTTGATGCAGAAAAATAAAATTACTAACTTTACGCTCCCAAAAGAGTTGCTACCTTAGCTCAGTCGGTAGAGAAAAGGACTGAAAATTACCTACCACAAATAAGAAAATATAGTATTTACAGGTGTTTCAGGGTTGCAGAAATATGCAAAATTGAGCAATTTACTATACCCGTCTATACCCCTTTTTAACAGATAACCAATAATTCAAAGACCTGTTGATTTGAACCGTTATTCGAATTTAATAAGGATAAGAATAAACGTTGCATAAGGCTAAAGGCTTTTTATTGATTTCTTCAAAGGTGCACCGTAGTCTTTTGCATAATAGTGATTTTGATTAGTGATAAATATGACTTTGCTCACTCGCTTAGAATCTCAAAAATAATCTCTTTGTTTAATTGTTTCTTGAATTAAGAATGAAAATCCTTTTTATCATTTTATCCTTCTCTTATTTTGTTTCCTACTCACAAATAGGGGGAGATAATGATTTCTACCTGCGTGGAGCGGGTAATTTTGGCAGTTTAGTAGTGCAGAGTTATTATGTAAAAAATACAACCTATAAGTTTATTGAGGGCTTTGAGTTTAATTATATTAAACCTTCCTCAGGCAAAAAGTTATGGCAGTATGGAAACAACTTCCCGGAGCATGGGTTCGGGCTTACTTGTTTTGATTTGAATAATCCTAAAGTATTTGGCAATATTTATGCTTCATACATTTTTTGTGATATACCGCTTAGCAAAAAAGAAAAACCATTCCGTTTATATATGAGACTTGCTGCCGGGCTTGCTTATGCGCCTGTGCATTTTACTATTCCTACAAACCCCTATAATGATATGATAAGTGCTCCTCTTAATGGATATGGTAATTTGAAATATTTTTTTAGATGGAATCTGAATAAGAACCTCTGTTGGGATTTAGGGCTAAGTTATTCTCATGTTTCTAATGGTTGTTCAAATCTCCCGAATCTGGGGCTAAATATGATAACAATAAATACAGGCTTGATTTATAAATTCATCAATCCGGTAAAGAATATAATTACTCAGGTTGACTCCGGTAGTCAAAGAAAAACAAAGTACGAAGTTCTTTTATGGGCAGGCATTGGTAAAGTTCAGGAGTATGTATTTGGAAACAAATACCCGGCACAAAGCTATTCCGCGGCTTTTTATTCCAATATCAGAAACACACATAAAATAGGAGCGGGAATAGATGTGTTTTATAATGGAGGCAATGTTGAGCTGTTGAAAGAAGAAGGAATAAATCTATCCGGCAATTGGCAAAACATACAGACTGGAATTAAAGTTTCCTACGCTTACAATCTTGGTCGTTTAAGTATCCCAATAGAATTTGGCGGCTATGTGATTTCTAAATACAAAGAATCGAGTTGTTTTTATGAGCGAATTGGTGTACGTTATTATTTCAAAAACAATATCGTAGCTCTAGTAACTTTAAGAACCTACTGGATTCAAGCCTATAATCTTGAGTTTGGTGTAGGGTATAGAATAGGAGTTAAATTTTAAGAAGAAGAAGAACGGTTTTGAAAAACTTACTTACGTTGTTTATTTGTTTTACTTTATCTGTAAATTTATTTGCTCAGGAAATAAAGAAGAAAAAACTACGTCCGCTTAGCCCCGACAGGCCCGAGCAAACACAATCGCCCAACACCATTGATGCGAGGCATTTTCAGTTGGAAACCGATGTGGTAAATAATACGTTTAATTATAAAAATTCGCCAAACAGTTCTACACTGCAGTTATTGAATTTTAACGCCAAAGTGGGCATTCAAAAAAACATGGATGTGGAGATTCTATCCAACGCGTTTTCTTTTACCACATACACCAAGCATGCCAAACCCGATACCGGCTATTCAATTCCCAATCTTACTTTCAGGTATAAGCTTAATTTATTCGGTAACGATTCGGGCAAAACCGCTGTTGCCATTATGCCGTTTATAAACACCAGCAATTTTTTTTACCAAAAGCCGCAGGCAAAAACAGGCGGCCTGTTTATTGTGGCAGGGCATACTATTAACGAGAAATATTCGCTTAATTACACGGGGGGCTTTACGTCTTTTGCGCTTAACCCTTTTTTTAAACAATATGAGTTGTTTTCGGCTTTTAGTTTTGTTTATCCCTTAAGTAAAACCATCAGTCATTTTGTGGAGCTAAGCGAAAGATATAATAAGTATGCTGATGTGAAGAATAATTACTCTTTTGATACGGGCTTTACGTATACACCCACTCAAAACAACCAGTTTGATATGGGTTGTTATTATTTTATTCCGGCAAAAGCTGTCTTTATATTTATAGGTACTACGTTTAGAATATAAACCTGTTAGATTTCTCTTATCAGGTTTATGTTTTTGGGAGTACTCACAATCAGCGGAGATTTTTCAACCGTTACGTTGCTGTAATCCAAACCATATTCTTTTTCGTCGGGTAAGCTTATATGCTTTAATAAGAAATACACTTTTAAAATGAAATCGTTGGTATAAGACAACTCATTCTCAAACGATAAAAAGCTTTGCATAACCACAAACCTGAAATCGCCTGCAATGTTGTGCTTGTTTAAAGAGCAATAATGACTATCAATATTAATTTCTTTATGCTGCACCATATCTTCAACCACCTTTCTGAAAAAGAGGTTTATTCGGGGAGCCACTCTAAAGCCTAATTTAAACGTTACCCAAACTATATCCTGATTAGCTATTACCTCTGTTTTATAAGCCATCTTATAGGGCTCATCAACCACATCTATATGCACAAACCAATAAAAATCGGCTCTTTTAGGTTGCTTGTAAAGGATAGAATTAATGGAGGTTTCTTCTATTTTACCGCTATACTCTGATGAAGTTAAGTAAACCAGATTGGTAGCATATTTAGCTACTTTTTCATCTGTACTAAGTTCCTTAAGCACCGGAATGTATGGCTCTATAGGCAGAAGGGTTTGCAGTTCTTTCTTTATTTCGCGGGCTCTGTGCCATATATACATAACAGTAAAAATAAGTAAGCCTAAGGTTAACGTTACCCAACCACCATGCATAAACTTTTTTAAGTTAGCAACCAAAAAAGCTCCTTCAATGGTTAAGAAAACAAGTAATAAGGTAATGATAAAAACCATGTTTATCTTTTTTGTGTAGAGATAAAAGCTTAGCAAAATAGTAGTCATCAGCATGGTAAGCGTAACCGATAAACCAAAGGCAGCTTCCATGTTTTTTGATTCTTTAAACAGCAAAACCACCGCAATACAACCTGCCATTAATAACCAGTTGATGGTTGGAATATACATTTGTCCTTTCTCATCAGAAGGAAAAACCACTCTTAGTTTTGGCCATAAATCAAGGCGTATGGCTTCTGAAACCAACGTAAATGACCCGCTTATTAATGCCTGACTGGCAATAATGGTTGCCATGGTTGCAATGATAATGCCGGGAATTAAAAACCAATGAGGAATTAAACCGAAGAATGGTGTGATTTCAGCAAGAGGACTTCCCACATGGTCAAGTAACCAAGCTGCTTGTCCAAAATAGCAAAGCACTAAACAAATTTTTACATAGAGCCAGCTTATTTGTATATTCAATCTTCCGCAATGCCCTAGGTCAGAGTATAGAGCTTCGGCACCGGTTGTACACAAGAACACGCCTCCCAGCAACCAAAATCCTCCCGGATGTTCAACCAACAAACGATAAGCATAATAAGGATTAAGCGCTTTAAAAACGTGCCAGTTACCTGATAGTTCGCCAATGCCTAAAACGGCAATCATGGTAAACCACACAAGCATAACGGGGCCGAATAACTTACCAATAAAGGCTGTGCCTTTGCGCTGAATAACAAAAAGTAAAATAAGAATGGTTAGAACAATAGGGATAACGGGTAAATCAGGATTACCCGGCTTTAACCCTTCAATAGCTGAGGATACCGATATGGGAGGTGTTATAATACTATCTGCCAACAAAAAACTACCCCCTGCAATGGCAGGAAATAATAACCATTTTCTGTATTTTCGGATAAGTGTATAAAGTGAGAAAATACCCCCCTCACCTTTGTTATCGGCACGCAGTGTAATAAAAACATACTTTACGGTTGTTTGAAAAAACAGCGTCCAGAATATGGCAGATACTCCCCCCAAAGCAATCAGTTCCGTAACAACATGCGAACCGATAATAGCCTGATAGGTATAAAGTGGGGAAGTACCTATATCTCCGAAAACAATACCAATAGAAATTAAGAATCCGGCAGTAGAGAGTTTATTTAAATTGTTTTTTTCCATTGTCTTAATAATACTATAGCCTCTTTCTTAAATATTCAAAAAACAAATGTCCGATAATTGCTAAAACTACCGAAATTATAAAATTACTGATTGTAAAAACTTCTTCTACAGCCCAATACAATCCATTAGTAAACCCTTTTCCCGAACGCGTGTATTCGCCCATCAAAAGATTAGAGTAGAAAAGAAAGATGATAAATCCAATCTCAATAATATCTCTCCAAAACGGAGCTAATTTTCTGTTTCGCATCTTTTCAATTAGCTTAATTGATATAAATCATACAATTTCATAAAATGCTTAGGTCGATTTTATTTCGTGCTAAAAAGTTTGTTTACCTTTTCTTCTAATTGCAGGGCACGTGGTATTAAAACCCTGTCTTCGATAAGTGCATGAATGGAAAGGTCTTTCTCGAAAGCCTGTAATTGCGATAACAGAATACGATAAGGCGTTTGATTGGTGGCAGGGGGCCGGTAGGTTAAGATGGCGTTACGCACGGTTAACAAATTCTTTTCGGTATCCTGATGGCTATCAATAAATGCCTGAAGTGAATACTGTTTGGTTGCAGCAAGATGTTTTTCTGCATCAGCACCTTCTTTTTCAAATTTCAATAAGACTTTAATATAGGGCAAAAGATGCTTTTCTTCCTCGCGGATGTGCGTGGTCAAATCATGGGTATATTCTTTAAAGAAGCTATTTAGGATATGCAACAGCGGATGATTATCTGAATAATCTTTTAAAAGGATATGTATGCTTTGCTCTATCTCCATCAGTTTTTTATCCAAATAATAACGGTGGGTACGGTGGATGTAATCAATAATTACTTCCAGCGGAAACTGTTGGTATGCCTCTTCCGAAAATGATTTCTCGTCGGCAAAGGTTTGCAGCAGGGTATAAATAAACTGCTGGTCGATATCCATTCGCCTTAGCTCTTCGTAAGAGTACAGCAGGTCTGCATCATCCTTTATATTATATCGCTGTTTAATTTGGTTGATGGGGAAGTCGGTTTCCATGTGTTTAACGTTTAAATGTTACAAGAATTCTATCTTTAATAAATCGCTGATATCTATTTGGTTGCTTAGGTGCGGAATGGTGTTGCAGGTAATAATACTTGCCGCGCCTGCCTGTTGTATATCGTAATATGCATTGCCGGCAAAAACCGCATGCACACCAATGCAAACGGGGGCTTTCATTCCGGCTTTCTTCAGGTGGTTAATGGTTTCTATCATGGTTCTTCCGGTAGAGATGATATCATCTACCAGCACGGGAGTGTAGGTTTTATATTCGTCAACCTGCGGTACCGATACTTCCACATCATGATCGCCATGCCGTATTTTTTTTAATACCGTAAAGTGCGCACCTGCTTTGTTTGCCACATCGGCAACCCATTGCTCGCTTTCGGCATCGGGACCTATTAAAACTGGTTTATCAATATTGTTTTTTATCCATGCAGATATATGATTGGCTGCGTGTGCAACTTTGGTTGGTATGCTATATATCTCTGCTAAAGAACTGCGGCGATGCAAGTGAGGGTCTATAGTTACCATACTATCGGCAAAACCGGAAAGCAGTTTGGCAAAGTACGTAGAGGTAACTCCTTCGCCTTCGTTAAAAACTTTATCCTGCCGCATATAAGCGAGGTAAGGCGCAATAAGGTTAACAGAACGTGCACCCAATGTTTTTACTGTTTGAGATAAAAAATACAGCGGCAATAATTTATCATCCGGTTGATGAAGCGTGCAAACCAATACCACATCCTTTTGTTTTACATCGGATAACACTCGTACATACGTTTCCTTATCCGGAAAATAACGAAGCTCGGCCTTGCCAACTTCTGCCTGCTCTCTTTTAGCTAAGGTATTTGTAAGCTCTTCGTTACCCGGCAAGGCAAAATAAATAGTACTCATTTACTGAATGGTTATAATATTTCTTTCTGCTTTAAGATACTCTAGCGCATAATTTAAAACCCCTTCGTGATGCGCATAAATGGTAAACAACAAATCGCCCTCGTTAACTTTAGTATGTACCATTACATTCAGTAAAACACCTGCTGCATGATCTTTGGGTGCGCCCGCCAGCTTGGCAATTTTAGCAATGCGACGGTTATCTATTTCGGTAACCACTCCGGCAGAGATGGCTTTTACTTCAAATTTATATTTAGCATAATGAGGTTCAGTAAAGCCGCCTTGTGCCTGGCAAATGGCCATAAACTTAGTAAGTGCTTTACCCGATTCAAGAATTTCTTTGGCTATACTTTCTCCTTTCCCTTTTGTTGAATTGATGGCCAAATCAATTACAGCGCCTGCAATTTGTAAAGACCTTTCTTTTAAATCCTGCGGAGCGTTGGCTTCGTTTCTCAATACCTGTAATATATCTATGGCTTCCAAAGCAGGGCCAATGCCTCGTCCCACCGGTTGAGAACCATCTGTAATAAGCACCTTTACTTTTAAGCCAATAGCTCTACCAACTACTTTAAAATAATACTTTAGCTTTTCGGCATCCTGTTCCGTTCTAACCTTAGCTGTTTTACCTACCGGAATATCTATCACTACATGCGTTGAACCTGCCGCCACTTTTTTAGAAAGTACGGAAGCAATCATTTGTCCTTCGCTATCCACATCTAACGCGCGTTCTATTCGTATTATAATATCATCAGCCGGACTTAACTTTACATTACCACCCCAAACAAAACAACCGTTCTCTTTAGTAACCACCTCTTTTATTTGCTCTATAGTAAGGTTAGCAGGTGTCATAGTTTCAACTGTATCTGCTGTTCCGGCAGGAGAGGTGATAGCCCGAGATGATGTTTTAGGAATGGTATAACCTGCTGCAGCCACAATAGAAACCACAATAGGTGTTGTGCGATTGCCGGGTAAGCCCCCTACACAGTGCTTATCCAGCACCATGTCTTTGTTCCAGCTTAGTTTTTGTCCTACATCAATCATGGCTTTTGTAAGCGAAATAATTTCACTTTCGTTCATATTATCTCCCGCACAAGCAGTAATAAAAGCAGCTAACTCAATGTTTGAATATTTCTCGTCCACAATATCTTTTAATATGGAGTGCAAATCACCATCGCTTAATGACTGGCGGTACATCTTGCTTCTAACGGCACGCATAGAATTTACCACAGGCAGGAGAGAGAAAAATATTTCA
>CAJCJB010000125.1 GCA_903970545.1 Candidatus Saccharimonadota bacterium
AGCTCGTTTTTAACGGGCTCTTTTATTTTCAAACAATGTTTAAAAACATAGATTAATTAACAATAAGATAACATTGCCATTACTTTAAAGAACTACATTTGATATATAAATTATAAACCCTAAAAAATAAAACATCATGGAAAAAAATGCAAACGCTTTAAACTGGTTCGAGATACCGGCTAAAGACATCACCAGAGCAAAAAAGTTTTACGAATCTGTATTTGCCATTAACATGCAAGACATGGGCGAGATGATGGGAATGAAAATGGTTGGTTTCCCATCTGAAATGGGAAACGGAAAAGTTTCAGGTGGATTGGTTCAAAGTGAAATGCACAAACCATCTACCGAAGGTGCTGTAGTTTACCTAAACGCAAACCCAAGCATACAAACGGTAATAGACCGCATTGAAACTGCGGGTGGAAAAGTAGTGATGCCTAAAACACAAATATCTCCTGAAATTGGCTGTATGGCATTTTTTATTGACAGCGAAGGAAACAAAGTAGCGCTGCACGCACAGAATTAAATAAACTTTAGTTTTATTTGATGAAGAAGCCCGTTTTATAGCGGGCTTTTGCATTACATTTATAGCCGTGAAAAAAATATACTTTGTTCTTTTTATAGTTTTATTGGGTACTGTTTTTATACATGCTCAGTCATCCAAGCTGACGATAAAGCCATCAGAGGTACAAGGTTTTTATAACGAAGTAGCGCAGGCAACTTTGGTAATACCCATAACCGACAAAAAAGACCCCGAGGAAAAAGCATTGCTGGATGCGGTTAAAAAATACTGGACTATCTGTCCGTACAAAACCATAAGCCGCAAGGTGTTTAACGAAATGCAGAACAACCATAGCGAAACCCCTCCTAAAACTTTTTACCTGCTTAAAGAAACCTATGAAAGATTGAAACGCCGCAAAAAGGACTGGGCTTACTCTAAATACTACATTACCAAACAAAACCTTTGGGTAGAGGAGCATGATGAACCTTATGTGGAATTTAAACTCCCCCTTAAAACCCAGAATCATACCCTCGTTGAGTTGCCCTGTGGTTATTTGTTTGGCCTGATGATAAAAAACCTGAATGCCGAACTGCTTTTGATGAAAGACCCCGCAGCTTATGCAAACTCTTTTAGCCGTAAAAAATTGGTAAAGGCAAACTTTAAGCACAGCCTGAAAGCTTATGCAGGAAAAATGCTGTTGGTTACTGCCGATGAATTAGAAAATTACATGATTAACCTGCCCGAAGATGATAAAGACATCAACAGGCAACAACACAAGCTGATTAAATTTATAGCCCGAAAAACAAAAATAAAGCGCAGTAATATTAAGATGGTAAGCCCGGATGAAATTAAAACAGCCATTGAAAAAGCTGATGCAAACACCTTAATTTATACAGGCTTCTCGGTTTATAATGCGCAGGATGCCCAAATGCTAAGGCGTATTGACCCCAACCGTGGCTTTAAACCGGGGCAATGGGTGCTTGCCATAGGTCTTTCGGCAGCGGTTATTGCTACTGCTTTGGTTTTATCGGGAGTTTTATAACCTTAAAGAAGATTTTAGTCACCTAAACAAAATATTTAGTCATCTAAACAAAGTGTTTAGTAACCTAATCAGATTATTTAGTCGTCTAAACAAAATGTTTAGTAAGCTAAACAAAATATCCCGTTAACTAAATAAGTTATTTAGTCACCTAAACAAAGTATTTAGTAACCTAAATATTTACTCTTAGCCGCTATTTATGCCAAAAACACTAAGATGGCTTGGAAAAATAGGGAGGTGTTATGGTGAAGTGGGAGACGAGATAGAAGCTTTATTTTATATACCAAAAGAAGTATATTCGTATTCTTTATGCAAAAATCAAAATACCAACATTTAAGTATATACCTATTACTACTTACTTGCCTTTACTTTGTCTTTTTTCAGCATTTAGATAGTTTTCACATTCTAAATTGGGATGAATCAATGTTTGCTGTAAATGCCTGCGAGATGATTCGTAATCATAATTATTTTGTGCCATATTGTAAGGGTGTTCCAGATATGTTAGTGTTAAAACCACCTTTTTTAATTTGGTTACAGGTTTTGTGTATTAAACTGATTGGTTATAATGAATTGGCTATACGTTTACCATCTGCTTTAGCAAGTTCTTGCTCTGCTTTATTACTTTTTTATTTTATAAGAGAACGATGCTCATTAGTTTTTGCTCTTTGTGTTTTCTTTGTTTTTATAACCTCTTTTGGAGTTTGTACTTTTCATACAGGAAGAACAGGAGACGCAGATGCTCTTTTGGCTTTTTTTATTTTATGTTATAGTATTTCGTTCTATAAATGGTTATTTGAAAACAAATCCATTTCGCTACTTTACTTTTTTGTTTTTTTAAGTTTAGCATTTCTTTCAAAGAGTATAGTTGCTTTGTTTTTTGTCCCTGCCATTATATTTTTTCTATTTTCCTTTAATAAAGTAAGGTTATTATTTAAAAATAAGCTGTTTTATATTGGGTTTGTAATTTTTGTATTAACTTCATTTGGTTATTTGTTTTTAAGGAATTTATTTAATCCTGGTTATATAAAGTATCTTGTTGAATATGACTTTTTAGGACATTATACTTCTGTAATAGATTCTCACAACGAAGCTTTTGATTTTTATTATATCCAATGGTTTGAGAAGCGATTTTTATGGCTTATATTAGTGATACCCGGTGCAGTACTTATGTATCTTAATACTAAACTAAGACCTGCTTTTGT
>CAJCJB010000126.1 GCA_903970545.1 Candidatus Saccharimonadota bacterium
ATTCTATCGATGAATTAAAAGATGAATTATTGCAGTATCTTTATTACTATAATCATGAACGCCCGCATCAAGGTATTAATGGAATAAAACCTATTGAAATGATTAAAAAAACGTTACCGAATTAAATAACCTTTACAATTGCGAGCGAAGCGCGGCAACCTCCTAATTATAAGAGCCTTTTAGCAATGCGAGGTTTTTTTGTCAACATTTATGGGGTAATTTAGTTTTAAACAAATGCTAATAACTTCTGTTTAAAACCGCTTAAATATTTTTCGTACATTGACGGGTGAAAAGAATGATTTTTGCCGCCCCCATGAATACATTTACTACAAACAAACCGAAACTAAAACTGCAAAACTACCTGCCGCCAACTTTGGATGGCAAGTTGCAGCCCCAAGCCACCGACCTTGAAGAGGCAGTGCTTGGCGCCATGATGCTGGAGAAAGAAGCGTTGAGTAATATTATTGATATTCTGAAGCCCGAAGCCTTTTATAAACCTGCCCACCAAAGTATATACCGCGCTATTATAGATTTGTTCAACAACTCCGAGCCTGTTGATTTGCTTACCGTTACTGCTCAACTGAAAAAGAACGGGGAGTTGGATATTGCAGGGGGTGCTTATTATATCTCTCAACTTACAAACCGTGTGGCATCGTCTGCTAATGCAGAGTACCATGCGCGTATCATTCTTCAAAAATATTTGCAACGAGATTTAATTCGCATCAGTACCGATATTATTAATAACTCGTACGAAGACAGCACCGATGTGTTTGAATTGTTGGATAAAGCCACCGAAAGTATTTTCCAGTTGGTTGATACCAACGTGCGCAAACAGCAGGATAGCATTAGTAAATTATTAGCCAAAGCTATCACGCAAATTGAAGAAGCCTCTCAGCAGACAAGTGGTGTAACGGGTGTGCCCAGTGGTTTTACAAGCTTAGATAGAATTACGGGTGGTTGGCAAAAATCAGATTTGGTAATTATTGCTGCCCGTCCTGCTATGGGTAAAACGGCTTTGGTATTAACCATAGCGCGCAATGCAGCCGTTGAGTTTAATAAACCCGTTGTGTTCTTCTCGCTGGAGATGTCTTCTTTGCAATTGGTAAATCGTTTAATATCTGCCGAGGCAGAGTTAGAACAGGACAAAATTCGTAAAGGACAATTGCGTGATGATGAGTTTGTGCAACTAAACGAGCGAATTAAAAAACTTGCTTCTGCTCCTTTGTTTATTGATGATACCCCTGCTCTTTCTATATTTGAGTTGCGCGCTAAGGCTCGTCGTTTAAAAGAGAGTAATGATATTCAATTGATAATTATAGATTACCTGCAGCTTATGACCGGCGGTGGAGATACCGGCAGAAGTGGTGGTAATCGCGAGCAAGAGATTAGTTACATATCCCGTTCATTAAAAGGTTTAGCAAAAGAATTAGATATACCGATTATTGCTTTATCGCAGCTTAGTCGTGATGTAGAGAAACGTGCCACAGGCAGCAAGCGCCCGCAGTTATCTGATTTACGTGAGTCGGGTGCTATCGAGCAGGATGCTGATATGGTTGCTTTTATTTATCGTCCGGAGTATTATGGCTTGGATGTGTTTGAAGATAACGAACCATCGCGTGGCATGGCAGAGATATACATTGCTAAAAACCGTCACGGTTCTATTGCGCAACCGCGCGTTAAATTTGTTGGGCAGTTTGCCAAGTTTGCTGATGTTGATTATGTGGAAGGTGCCAGAGATATGTATAACCAAACAAGTCCTTTAGAACCTAATACCGACTTTATACAACAGCAAGGTACTATTACCGTTCAATCTAAAAAGTGGGATGAGGACAGTTCTGATATTATAAAGGAAAATCCTAACCACGATATTGAGGATCCTTTTTAGCTTAAAGCCACAGATTTCGCAGATGCACACAGATAAAAATGAATCCGCACTAATCTGTGTAATCTATGGCAAAGAAATAAAATCTAAATAGAGATTTAATATGTTGCTGAGAATTAATCCCGATAAAATAGTTATCGAAACTATTTTACAAGCCATTACCGTTTTAAAGAATGATGGAGTAATTGTTTACCCAACCGATTCTGTTTATGCAATGGGGTGTAGTTCTAACAGTCCGAAAGCGATAGAAAAGATTTGTAGGATAAAGAAAACCACTCCCGAAAAAATTAATCTCTCCTTGGTGTGTGCCGATTTAAGTCAACTTAGTCAGTACGCAAAACCCTTGCCCAACAATACCTTCAGGCTAATGAAAAAGGCATTGCCCGGACCTTATACCTTTATCTTACAAGCGGCTAATAATATTCCCCGTATGTTTTTAAGACAGAACAAAAAGACAATCGGTATTCGTGTTCCTGATAATAATATTTGCAAAGAAATCATCAATCAACTTGGAGAGCCTTTAGTTTCAACCTCGTTGCATAACGAAGATGATGAGATAACCGATTACTTTACCGACCCTGATATGATTTATAACCAGTACCAGGATATTGCCGATGCGATTATAGACGGAGGTTTTGGAAATATTTACACTACTACCATTATAGATTGCACCAAAGAAGAGCCTGTTGTTGTTAGAGAGGGCTTGGGCAGTATAGATATTTTGAATTAATTAGCATTTCTCTTTCCTTAATAATACCTAATTTTCGCGCACAAATAAGGGGTATGATGAAAAGGATTTTTCTGTTAAGTATTTATTTTGTCGGACAATTGGCACAGGCGCAGAATTCGCCACAGCAAAATTCAGCAGAGATACTGCAATCATTAAAAAAACTGAACACGGTTGGTTCTGTTCTTTACATCGCAGCTCACCCGGATGATGAGAATACACGCTTGCTTGGCTACTTGGCTAAAGAAAGAAATTTACGCACGGGTTATTTATCTATTACCCGCGGGGATGGCGGACAAAATTTAATTGGGAAAGAGCAAGGCGAGTCACTGGGTTTGATACGCACGCAGGAGTTACTGGCTGCAAGGCGCATTGACGGGGCGGAACAGTTTTTTACACGCGCCAATGATTTTGGTTTCTCTAAAAACCCGGAAGAGACTTTTACCATTTGGAATAAAGATAGCATACTGGCTGATGTGGTTTGGGTAATCAGGAAATTTAAACCGGATGTTATTATCTGCCGTTTCCCTACTACGGGAGAAGGCGGGCATGGGCATCACACAGCTTCGGCTATTTTGGCTTTAGAGGCTT
Source organism: Candidatus Saccharimonadota bacterium (assembly GCA_903970545.1). Lineage (GTDB taxonomy): Bacteria > Bacteroidota > Bacteroidia > B-17B0 > Aurantibacillaceae > PALSA-968. The sequence goes on from CAJCJB010000126.1 coordinate 3,201, forward strand.
TTGATGCAGCAGCAGACCCTAAGAGATTTCCGAAGCAATTAGCCTATACGCAGGTATGGCAAGCTAAGCGCATCTTTTGGAATACTTTTAATTTTGGAGGGACAAACACAACTGCTCCCGACCAACTTAAAATCGACGTGGGCGTTTATAATCCTTTGCTTGGGAAAAGTTATGGTGAGATTGCTGCCGATAGCCGATCTATGCATAAGAGTCAGGGTTTTGGTTCTGCAAAAACAAGAGGCGAGAGCATAGAATATTTTAAACTCTTGAAAGGTGAACCGGCAACTAAAGATTTGTTTGAAGGCATTAACCAAACATGGACAAGATATGCAGCAACTTCTTCTCTTCAAAAAATGATGGATGACTGTATTAAGAAATACAATCCGCAGGTACCCGAAAAAACAGTTCCTGATTTAGTTGCCATCTATAAACAAATACAGGCATTAGATGAGAGCGATGCCAATATTAAATATTGGAAAACATTAAAATTAAAAGAGTGCGAAACACTTTTACTTACCTGCAGCGGTTTATGGATGGAAGCCGGTGCGACAGATTATATGGCGGTGCCGGGCAATGATGTTTTAATTACTGCACAAATTATTAAA
>CAJCJB010000127.1 GCA_903970545.1 Candidatus Saccharimonadota bacterium
GTTTTTCATATATAGATGGTACTTTGAACATATAACTAGCTATTTCAGTAATAGGATGGGATTGGGAATTTTGGTTTAAGATATATTAATTATAAAACTGAAACCAAAATTATGGAAGATCGTAATGTGCTATCTTCCACACTAATTCAAATTAAAAAAGAAGATTCTAAATAAGAAATTTACATCCAAATCCATAATTAAATAAATAGTATCCATACATACAATACTATCTATTAACATGAACATATTTCATTTTATTTATATAAAATATATTAGATCTCTAAACAAATGTGAATAGAATGGTTTATTTAAAGGGGCTTTAATAAAAAGATATTCTTCTCCCCTATTCGTAATAATTACGGATAAATTCACAAACTAAGTATTTACCTTTGAATTTGTATAAACCATAATAGTTATATAAAATAAACCTATACACAAAGCGTAGCTTATAACCACTATACTCTCTTTAAGTTTTCATTTTTTTTTTATATATTCAGCCCTATGGATAAACTAGCATAGTTTCTGGTAACCAAAGGATTAGAATAGCCGCCTAATAATAAGTTATTATAGGTGTATCTTAGTAGATTTGTGTTAAACTAGAACCTTTTTTCAATAAAGCCCCTTCTTCCTCTAATCATGTAAAGAATTTTTCAATTGAAACTGATTCTATGTCTATACTGATAGAACAACCTAAAATTCCACAACTGAACATAGAATCATCCTTCACGATTAATAATAACAGATACTGGGTACAAATGACCAGCATATATCCAATATCTATCTAACCCGTAATGCACTCATTATATCTAAGGTACCTCTTAATGGAATTCCTTAATTTTCTCTATACATTTCTCTCAAGAAGCGGTCAGAAATTAACCCCATGTATCTGATACCATGATGTTCACTTCACTCTATTTCTCTAATTAATGGACTTCTAATATTTAAAAAATGTCTGCAAACTATATTATGATCAAATGCACTAATTTGATCTTGAGACTCAGGACCGATCATACGGATTTGAGCACGAGGAGGTCTATTAATAAACATATTTCTAAGTTTGCCATATAGAACTCTTTTATGCTCATTAAATACCTCCTCACTCATAAAATTATCTGGATTAGGTCCACCTGAGTTACTTGATCCAGGATTAGATCCATCATTTGGACTTGGATTAGGAGATCCTGCCGGGAAGTCATCAGAACCATTAGAATCGCTAGGATTTCCACCTCCTCCCATAGATGCATAATTCATTAGAGGTAACTCTGTTTCTTTCACATCTAAAAAATAACAACTATTAACCATATTTAAGAATTCAACATTATTGTTCTTCAAGTCAACTAAGAAATTTTTCTATAGACACAGATTCTATTACAATAGGCATAGAACTGTGTAAAATACCACAAATTTCTGAACATTGACCATAGAATGTTCCTTCACGGTTAATTAGAACAGATACTTGATTTAATCTACCAGGGTAAGCGTCACATTTAATCCCTAAGGCTGGACAAGCGAAGGAATGTATTACATCTGCGGCAGTAACTATAAACCTAACGTGTGTTAGTTCTGGTAAGACAACTCTGTTATCAACTTCTAACATTCTCAAACCACCATCCTCTAAATCAGATTCTGGTACTAGATATGAGTCGAATTCTATAAATTCATCATCTGCATTTAAGAAATCCGGATACTGATAACTTCAATATCATTGGTGCACAAACTATTTAGTATATACTATATACTAACCACGAATATCTCTTAATAATGTTAAAGTAGGTTTCAATGTGTCCTTACTTGTACTATTAACAAACATTCTAAAATTATCATCACTTATATGACGTAATTCATAATTTTTATTTAAACTCAACAAATGGTTATGTAAAATTCCACATTCATGATACGTTAATTGAGCATCTGTCGGATGTCTATCGCTATATATATTTATATTCCTGTGCAAAACAGATTTATTGTATAAATACTGTCTTGCTATCTTATTGTAAACTATTTTTAACTCATCGTTCGACCCATATCCCTCTATTCCAACAATTCCTGTGAAATTGTTCGAGGATTCAGCATTGTTTGTGCCACCCCCCGATTCTAAATTATCTGTAAGAAGATAAATATCCATCTTTGGATATTTATCGCCTTCATTAAAAAAATCTGGGTATGAATGTCTTCAGTATAATTGCATTAACCGGATTATTCTGTTAAACTTAACAGACCTTGATAATTATTTCGACTGTACATTAAGCATCAAATAAAAATTTGACACCCACAAGTGACCCAGTCTGTAGCAATAGAAATAAAAAAATAAACTGTCTACTGACGGTCTTACACTATTGTAGATATTGAATAGATAGCATTTTAACCGTTTTCACTTGTGTCGCCAAAGGAAAGTAATATTCTTCCTTCAAGACTCTCGTCAGAATCTTTGAAAATAATAGATTCAACTTCTTGCTCACATACTTTTTTTATCTTTTACCATGTAAAAAGATAAAAACAAGAAAAAGCACTAGCTAGGGCTCAATTAAACTAGAGGTCTATATTCTATTCTTATTATACAACATAAAAGTTCTTTTAGATGCAAAAAAATTTTGAGCTCAAAAAAAAAAGTTGAATTAAAAAGAAAAAAAATATAAACATATCTATTAAGATCACGACTATTACATATATGTGCGTGGATTAAAAGAACTTATACTTTATTGCTTTTGTCTTGCAAGCTCTAAAAAAAAAGGAAAATAATTCTTTTTTTAAAGAAACAAAATTAAATTTCGTAAAAGGAGTAGTAAAATTATCTCTGGTATATCTGCTTATGCTTTACAAAAAAAAAAGCTTGTACTTTAGACTTGAGTTAGCCTAGGTACTAAAGTATTATTTTTTTCACCAGTACTATTAGATAAAGGTAACCTAATAGTTAAACTGGTATCTTTTATTTTATTTAATATATGTAATTTAAGGCCACCTGATTAGAAACCTTCTGCTAATACTGACATAGAGGGATCACTGACTTCATCCATTAGATATAA
>CAJCJB010000128.1 GCA_903970545.1 Candidatus Saccharimonadota bacterium
TTCTCTGTTACAGATTAAGCCAACCTGTTCAATCATTTGCAAAGCATCTTGTATGGTAAAGATATTACTTATATATACAAGAAAATGTTTGCACAGTTCTTCAATTTGTTCCTGCTGGTTTTCTTCTTTGTTGGCAATAATTAAATCAGGATTAAGTTTTGCAATCTCATCCATCTTAATTGTTTTGGTTCCCCCTATTCTTTTTACGGAACGAAACATTTCTTTTGGATGAACGCAAAACTTGGTGATGCCAACTAACTCTTGCTGCAAACCTATATCCCATAGCAATTCACTTTGCGAAGGCACAAGTGATATAATTCTCTTGGGTGGAAAATTAAATTCTATCGTTCTGTTTAGTTGGTCTGTTGTAATCATTTTAAACAAGTACAAATTTCGATAATTAAATTTATACATTTAACCTGTTTATGAACGATACCCGAAAAGCTCATATCTTTCTTTTACTGGCACAAATAATTTACGCACTTAATTATAGCATAGCTAAAGATTTAATGCCGACCTATATTGGTCCAGCCGGGTTAGTATTTATGCGTGCCGGTGGAGCGTGTATTTTATTTTGGACAGTCTCTTTATTTATTGAAAAAGAGAAAGTACAAAAACCTCACATAATAAAGTTTATGTTACTGGCAGTATTTGGTGTTGCATGTAATCAGTTATGCTTTATATATGGTATACATTTATCTCATCCTATAAACTCTGCAATCATCATGACGATAACTCCGATAGTAGTTACCATATTTACTTTGATAGTTTTAAAAGAAAGATTCTCGTTCTTAAAAGTAGTGGGGTTAGCATCAGGTATTAGCGGAGCACTTACTTTATTATTAAGCAGTGGGAAATCATTTCAAATAAATAACCAAACAGCTTTAGGAGATACACTTACTTTAATTAATGCCTGTTCATGGGCAGTGTTTGTAGTAATGGTTAAACCCTATATGCAACAATACAAAACAGTAACGATTATGAAATGGGTTTTCCTCTTTGGATTCTTTTTGGTTTTTCCATTCGGGTTAGATGATATAAAACATCTTGATTTTAGTATCTATACTTTTCATGCATGGTTTGCTTTAGCGTTTGTAGTTATCGGTACAACTTTCTTAGCTTACCTGTTAAATATATATGCATTAAAAACTTTAAGTCCTTCAACAGTAAGTGCATACATTTATTTACAACCTTTTTTAGCTATAACATTTGCATTACTATTAAAAAAAGACGAGCTTAGCATCATTAAAGTAATAGCCGGAGCACTTATCATTACAGGGGTTTACTTAGTGGGAAGGAAATCGAAAACAAACGCTTAGTTATCTCTTTTAATAAAAAAAATGAATTGAAGAAATATTTTTCAAATAAACATTCAGAGAAGAAAAAATAACAAAGACAAGTGCTAATAAATTTTTTTTTACTGAATTTTTAGTATTTATTTGTTAGCTCGTTTGTAGATAAATATATTTTTGCAAATGAATTTAATATAAAGAAATTGTTATCGAATTATATATGTACTACTTAAAATAAATGAAATTGACTATGGATAAAAAAACAGCTGAATCTGTTTGGAACAATTGCCTCAGTGTTATAAAGGACAACGTAAACCCGCAAAATTTCAAGACTTGGTTTGAACCTATTAAAGCTATTAAACTACAAGAGAAAGTTTTAACTATACAAGTACCGTCACAATTTTTTTATGATTGGTTGGAAGAACATTATATAACATTACTAAAAAAAGTTACCCGTAAAGAACTTGGTACCGAAGGACGTATTGAGTATAATATCGTAATGGAGAATTCTCATAAAGGAGAAAGGCCTATTACTATTAAAGTACCTTCTTTAGGTAGAGATATAAAAAACTCTCCGGTTTCCATGCCTATTGATATTAGCACCAATCCTATAAGAAACCCCTTTATTATACCAGGATTAAAAAAGGTTGTTGTAGAGTCTCAATTAAATACAAAATATTCTTTTGATAATTTTATTGAAGGAGATTGTAACCGTTTGGCTCGTTCTGCTGCATTTGCTGTGGCACAAAAACCGGGCGGAACTGCCTTTAATCCTTTGCTTATATATGGCACTAATGGTGTAGGTAAAACTCACTTGGCACAAGCTATCGGTATTGAGTGCAAAAATAATTTCCCAAGTAAGACTGTATTATACGTGCAATCTGAAATATTTTCCCGTCAGTTTGTAGATTCTATTAAGAATAATGCACAAAACGATTTCGTTAACTTTTATCAGATGATCGATATTCTGATAATAGATGATGTTCAGTTTTTAGCTAATAAAGAAAAAACACAAGATGTTTTCTTCCATGTATTTAATCATTTACACCAAAGTGGTAAACAGGTTATTTTAACTTCAGACAGGCCTCCGGTTGATTTACAAGGTATTGAACAACGTTTACTTTCCCGTTTTAAATGGGGCCTATCAGCCGATTTACAACCACCTGCATTAGAAACCCGTATTGCAATTTTAGAAAAGAAAGTTTATACAGAAGGTATTGATTTACCAAAAGAGGTTGTAGAATATTTAGCATATAGCATTACCAGCAATGTACGTGAGTTAGAAGGGGCATTAACTTCTTTGCTTGCGCAATCTACTCTTAATAAGAAGTTAATTACACTTGAGCTTGCCAAACAAATGATTGACAAGTTTGTAAAAACAACAGCTCGTGAGGTTTCTATTGACTACATACAAAAGGTTGTTTGCGATTATTTTGATTTGCCAATTGATACCATGAAATCTAAAACACGCAAGCGTGAGGTTGTACAAGCTCGTCAGATTGCGATGTATTTCTCAAAGAGCATGACCAAGTCATCTTTAGCAACTATTGGTATGCATTGCGGTGGAAAGGACCATGCAACAGTTTTACATGCTTGCCGCACAGTAAACAATTTAATGGATACTGATAAACGCTTCCGTTTATATATAGATGAATTGGAAAAGAAGATAAGTCTTCCATAAGTTTTTACTTAATAATAAGCCAAGCCCCATTTCTAAAATTAGGATTGGGGCTTTTTTATTACTTTAGCTGAAATTAAAAACAACATATGGTCAAAAAAAATTTAATACTATGTTTGGTTATTATAACCATTAGCACAAATGCGCAAGTAATTAAGCAGGGAGGAAAACAGAATCCGACAACAGAAGATCCCTATTATAATCCTTATGGTGGCAATTATCAAAGACAAAGAGAAGAAAAACCTTTTGAGTTTAAAAAGCGAAGCCTGATTCAAATTAATATTTTTCAATTTGTATTTACCAATGTCGCTTTATCATATGAAATTTTCAGTAAGAGTGGAAAGAGTGGATTTCATATCCCCTTTACATTTGGTATAGGAGGTAAACCTGACAATTCTGCTTATCCAGGAAATAATAACGGAGAATTTATTGCTTCGAAGAACCGGATTTTTGAAACCGGCTTCCATTATCATT
>CAJCJB010000129.1 GCA_903970545.1 Candidatus Saccharimonadota bacterium
GCTGCTGCCGAGTTGGGTATTAAATACCTTACCTTGTATGCTTTCAGTACCGAAAACTGGAACCGCCCCGGTGATGAGGTATCTGCCCTGATGGAATTGCTGGTAAAAACAATTCATACCGAAACGCCCACACTAAACAAGAATAATATACGTTTACTCACCATTGGCGATACAAATAGTTTGCCCGAAAAGTGCATAAAACAATTAAACGAAGCCATGGCTGATACGGCAAAAAATACAGGCTTGTCGCTGGTATTGGCACTAAGCTATTCGGGTAAGTGGGAAATAATAGATGCCATTAAGCAACTTGCCGAAGAAGCAAAAGCAGGAAAACTAAATCCGAAGGATATTACCGAAGCTTTGTTTGAATCCAAACTTTCTACCAAAGGCATACCCAATCCTGAGCTGATGATACGCACCAGCGGAGAGCATCGCATTAGTAACTTCTTGCTATGGCAATTGGCTTATGCCGAGTTTTATTTTACCGATGTGTTGTGGCCCGATTTCAGAAAAGAACATTTTTTTCAAGCCATAATAAACTACCAGCAACGCGAGCGTCGCTTTGGCAAAACAGGCGAACAAATAAAACAAAACGCATAAGGTCGCTTGAAAAAACACCTGTTTATACTTCTGTTTTTGTGCGTGGCTAAATTAGCCTCATCTCAAGTTGTGATAGGAGGAGATTCTATTAGTTATGCCAACCCTAAAGAATATAGTATTGGAGGAGTTGAAATAGAAGGAATAACTACCCTTGATAAGAACGTACTAAAACTTGTTTCAGGGTTAATACCCGGGCAACGCGTAAAAGTTCCCGGCGAGAAATTTTCTGATGCTGTAAAGAACTTATGGAAACAAGGCTTCTTTGATGACATTCAAATAAACGTAGATAAGATAATAGGGAACGATATATTCCTAAAAATAATCTTAATGGAGAAACCCCGTCTTTCTAAGTATGCATTTAAAGGGATTTCTAAAAAAACAGAAGCCGATGAAATCAGAAAAAAGATACACTTAGTAACCGGTAAGATTGTTACCGACCAACTTATAAGTAGTACCAAAAACTTAGTTAAAGACTATTATAAAGATAAAGGGTACTACAACACACAAGTTGAAATGAAAACCGAACTTGACCCTAACAGTAAAAATAAAGTAACCGTATTCATTGTTGTTGATAGAGGAAATAAAGTTAAGGTTCAGGAAGTTAATTTTTATGGAAATAAGATTATTAAAACAAAAGGACTTTTCGGGCTTAGAAGTAAATTAAAAGATACTAAAGCACATCACTGGTACACTTTTTGGAATTCGGGTAAATATTTAGAAGATAACTTAGAAAAAGATAAACCTAAGATAATAGATAAATACCTTTCACTTGGATACAGGGATGCTCGCATTACAAAAGACACGGTTTATTTTGTAGCACCCAACAGAGTGAAAATTGATATTACTATTGATGAAGGACATAAATATTATTTTCATAATATTAATTGGGCAGGTAATAGTAAATACCGAAGCGGACAGTTAGATACTATTCTCGGAATAAAAAAAGGAGATGTGTTTAATCAATCAATTTTAGACCAAAAGCTATATAGCAACCCAAGTGGATATGATGTTAGTTCATTATATATGGATGATGGTTATTTGTTTTTTCAGATAACACCCAGTGAGGTTAATGTGCAAAATGATTCTATTGATTTAGAGATACGTTTATACGAAGGTAAACCGGCTCTTATTAATCGCGTAACAGTTAATGGGAATACCAAAACCAATGACCACGTTATTATGAGGGAGTTGCGTACTAAGCCAGGGCAAATTTTCAGACGTTCTGATATTATGCGCACCCAGCGTGAGTTGGGACAACTTGGTTATTTTGATGCAGCAAAAATGGGTGTAGAGCCCAAACCAAATCCTGCTGATGGGACAGTAGATATAGAATATTCTGTGGCAGAAAAACCAAATGACCAGATAGAGTTATCGGGAGGTTATGGTAATGGAAGGCTTATTGGTACATTGGGTGTTAAGTTTAATAATTTTTCAGCGAAAAGTGTTTTCAAAAAAGGTTCGTGGAGTCCTTTACCCTCCGGCGACGGACAAAATTTTAGTATTCGTGTACAAAGTAGTGGTATAAACTACCAAAGCTATAACATGTCTTTTACAGAGCCTTGGTTAGGAGGTAAAAAACCAAACTCATTATCAGCATCTATTTATTATACAGTACAAAATTATAACGGACAAAAACGAGACATTAAAGTAAATGGGGTAGAGGAATTTAATACCAAGGCATCTTACATGACTTCCTTAACCGGAAGTGTACATTTTGCAAAACGCTTAAAATGGCCTGACGATTACTTTGCATTTTCTATTGGCGAAACGTACTCTTATTACACATTATATAGGGCCAGTGTTTTTGCCTTCCCCACAGGATATATAAACAACCTTAAAACCAACATTAATATCAGTAGAAACTCTTTGCAGGGAAACCCAATCTTTCCTACCGGAGGTTCTGTAATTAGTCTTACAGGTGTTGTAACTCCTCCGTATTCTCTTCTTAATGGAAAAAATTACGAAGGGTTAAGTGCCGAAGCAAAATACAGGTTCTTAGAATTTCAGAAATATAAATTTACCACACAATGGTATATGCAGCTTACTAACCAAAAAGCCCCTGATGGTAAAGAAGCCCGAAATCTTATTTTAAAAACATCTTTCGGATTTGGTATTCTGGGTTATTATAACCCCGCTATTGGTGTGGCACCTTTCGAACGCTTTTATATGGGAGGTAGCGGTTTAACTGGTTATTCATTAGATGGACGAGAGATTATTGCGCTAAGAGGATATGCAGATAATTCTATATCAGGACCCGATGGCAAGGGATGTTCTATTATATCCAAGTACACTATGGAATTGAGGTATCCTATATCACTTAACCCGCAGGCAACTATATTTGCGCTATTCTTTGCTGAAGCAGGTAATGCTGAACAGATTTATAGAAATTTTAACCCGTTTGATGTGAAACGTAGCGTTGGTCCGGGGTTACGTATATTCTTACCCATGTTTGGTTTATTAGGACTTGATTATGGTTGGGGCTTTGATAATATCCCCTATAACTCAAGCACAGGTAATGGCAAAGGACAGTTCCATTTTACTATTGGAGCAAACTTAGGGGAATTATAAAATATATTATTTGTAAAAACGTAATATTAAAAATACTTTTGATTAAAATTTCACAGATATAAAATATACAATCATGAACATAAAAAAATCGATTTTAATTTTTGCAGGATTAATAATTATAGCCGGAACATCATTTGCACAAAAGTTTGGCTTTGTAGATACAGAGTTTATTTTAAACCAAATACCCGAGTATAAAGCTGCAAAAGCAGAATTAGATAAGAACTCTGCCGATTGGCAAAAAGAGATTGAAGCTAAATATGCAGAAATTGATAAGTTATATAAAACATATCAGGCAGAACAAATCTTGCTTACGGATGATTTGCGTAAGAAACGCGAAAATGAAATCGTGAATAAAGAAAAAGAGGCTAGAGACCTTCAAAAACAACGCTTTGGAACTGACGGAGATTTGTTTAAAAAGCGCATGGAACTTGTAAAACCTATACAAGATAAAGTATATAATGCTGTAAAAGCCGTGGCAGAAAAAAGTGGTTTAGCTATTATTTTTGATAAAGCCAGCGATATGATGATGCTTTATGCAAGCTCTAAATATGATAAAAGCGAAGATATACTTATCTATTTAGGGGTTTCTAAAACAAAAGCTTCCGGTGGCGGTGGTAGTAGTGGCGGTGGTAGCGGTACCCACAAAAGTGGTGGTAAATAGTAAATAAATCAGCGAAAACTAATTAAGAGACTGCTTCAAACTTTAGCATAAACTCCATAGCTTTTTCTACCATTTGTGTAGAGCCTATAAACAAAGGTGTGCGTTGGTGAAGTTCTTTCATGTTTTTTTCCATGATACGCCCTTTGCCATCAGTAGCCTTACCACCTGCCTGTTCTATTATAAAGGCAAGAGGGTTGCACTCATATAATAGACGCAATTTACCTTTAGGAGACTTGGTAGTAGTAGGATAAATATAAATACCACCCTTTAACAGATTGCGATGAATATCAGCTACGCCACTACCTATATAGCGCGATGAGTAAGGACGATTTGTAGCAACGTCTTCTTCCTGACAATATTTAACGTACTTCTTTACTCCATCAGGAAAATGCAAGTGGTTACCTTCATTTAAAGAATAAATAAGACCTGTTTCAGGTGTTTTTATATTAGGGTTTGATAAACAAAATTCACCAATACTGGGGTCTAAAGTAAAACCGTTTACACCCTTGCCCGTTGTATAAACCAACATACAAGATGAACCATAAATAATATATCCCGCAGCAACCTGCTCGGTACCGCGCTGCATAAAGTCCTCCATAGTACCGGGACCGCTTAAACTAACCCTGCGGTAAATAGAAAAAATAGTGCCCACCGAAACATTTACATCTATATTAGATGAGCCATCCAGAGGATCCATAGCAATAACATATTTGGCATTTTTAGATACTTCGTTATCAATAGGTATAATATCTTCGTTTTCTTCCGAAGCAATAGCACAAACTTCCCCTCCTACTTTAAGTGCGGCAATAAATTGGTCGTTGGCAAAAATATCTAACTTTTTTACCTGTTCGCCTTGCACATTCACTTCACCGGTTTCTCCCAATATTTCTACCAAGCCTGCTTTGTTCACTTCACGGTTCACAATTTTGGCCGCAATGCCTATATCTCGCAAAAGCCTGGATAGTTCACCTTTTGCGTACGGAAAATCATTTTGTTTTTCAATAATAAACTGCCCTAATGTTTGTACTCTCATGGTTTATTTTTTAGAAAAATTACACCGTAAAAATATGAAAATTAGTTCAAGGAGCCTCAATTTTTAACCCAAAGCAAAATGTATTCTTTTTTTCTAAATGTTTTAAATGGCAACCCATTTATCAGGTCATATACCCCTCATCAACTTTAAGATTGGTTTGTTTGTATGCTTCTACCGCTAAAACATCACAACGGTTATTTTCAACGTTATCAGCATGACCTTTTACCCATTTAAACTTTACGTGGTGTTTTTTATAGAGAGCTAAAAAGCGCAACCATAAATCTACATTTTTTACGTTCTTAAAATTCTTTTTTACCCAACCATCAATCCATTTCTTTTCGATAGAATCTACCACATATTTTGAATCGGAATAAACGATAACCTGACTTCCCTCATTCTTTAAATGCTCTAAAGCAACTATTACCGCCATCAGTTCCATACGGTTATTGGTGGTGTGCTTAAAGCCTTCGCTGAGTTCTTTGCGTTTATCTTTATACAACATTACCACACCATACCCACCCGGGCCGGGGTTTCCACTAGCAGCACCGTCTGTATAAATATGAATGGAAGCTATCAAGATTAAAGACCTGTATTGGTTCTGAAAATCTTAACAGCAATAGCGAGCAAAACAATTCCGAATACTTTACGGAGAATAGCTACTCCGCCTGCACCTAAAATTCTTTCTAAATGTTTTACGTTTTTTAAAACCAAATACACAATGCCGACATTAATTACAATGCCTATTAATAAAGAGATGGCATGATATTGCGCACGCATAGAAAGTAGTGTAGTCAACGTTCCTGTTCCTGCAATAAGTGGAAAGGCTAACGGTACAACCGATGCCGTTGAAGTTACCTCATCTTTATATAAACGAATACCTAAAATCATTTCAAGGGCAATGAAGAATATTACTAATGAACCTGCGATGGCAAAATCGTTAGTAGTTAAACCTATCAGTTGTAGAATAGATTCTCCGGCAAAAAGAAACACGACCATTATTGCCAAAGAAACCAAAGAGGCTTTCCCTGATTGCAATTCACCTGTGGTTTGACGCAGATTAATAATAACAGGGATAGAGCCGACCACATCTATTACGGCAAACAACACCATGGTTACGGTAGCAATTTCTTTGATGTCTATATTAAAATCCATACGCTAGTTTGCTTGTTTTTCAAGCTTCATTAAATCTTTGCCAATATCTTTTCTATAATACTTTTTATCGTACGAAATAATCTCAGCATTCTTCATACTTTTGGAAATGGCTTCTTCCATGCTGTTCCCAAAAGAAGTAATGGCAATTACCCTACCCCCATTCGTCAAAACTTGCTCATTTTCTATTTTAGTACCTGCATGAAAAACAATACTGTCTTTTATCTTATCTAAATTACTAATCACTTTATTCTTCTCATACTCTTCAGGATACCCACCTGACACCAACATTAACGTAGTGGCAATGCGTTCATCAACTTCCAAGTCTATAGTATCCAGTTTCTCATTGGCAACGGCTTCAAACAACTCCAATAAATCAGTTTTTATGCGGGGTAATACAACCTCTGTTTCAGGGTCGCCCATGCGACAGTTGTACTCTATCACATAAGGCTCTCCGCCGCAATTCATCAATCCAATAAAAATAAAGCCTTTATAGATAATGTTCTCCTGTTGCAAACCTTTTAGGGTTGGTATGGCAACGCGCTCTTCTACCTTCTTTATAAAAGTGGTATCGGCAAACGGCACCGGACTAACTGCACCCATGCCACCGGTGTTTAAACCGATGTCTCCCTCACCAATACGTTTGTAATCTTTTGCTGCCGGAAGTATTTTATAATGCTGCCCATCGGTAAGCACAAAAACAGAAAGCTCAATTCCTTTCAGAAACTCTTCTATCACCACCTTTGCTGATGCGCTGCCAAACTTAGCGTTGGCAAGCATTTCGGTCAATTCTTTTTTTGCTTTGGCTAATGTTTCAGGAATTATCACACCCTTGCCAGCTGCCAAACCATCTGCTTTTAAAACATAAGGAGGATTAAGGGTTTCTAAAAATTTTAATCCTTCTTGTAAAGTAGCTGCGGTAAATGTTTGGTAACGGGCAGTAGGTATATTATGCCGTATCATAAACTCTTTAGAGAAATCTTTACTGCCTTCCAACTGCGCACCCGCCTTACTTGGACCAATAATGGCAATATCCTTCAGCACCTCATCGGCTTTAAAAAAATCGTAGATGCCATTCACCAAAGGGTCTTCGGGACCAACCACCACCATATCAATATCTTTTTCCCACACCAGGTTTTTAATAGCTTCAAAATCGGTGGCGGCTATACCCATATTAGTGCCGCATAGTGCAGTACCAGCATTGCCCGGAGCTATGTATAAATTACTTAGTTTTTTACTTTGAGATATTTTGTAGGCAAATGCATGTTCGCGCCCGCCATTGCCCAATATTAAAACGTTCATAGAGGCAAATGTAATGTAAATTTTTATTTGGGCGTTCTGACAGTAAACAGCTGTCGGGAGCTAATGAGGTGCCACGCGGAGGTAGCAGGAACTCTCGCGGAGCGAATAGGAAGTTGAAGTTGCGCGGGTTACAACCTAACAGCAATTCCGCCCTGAAGGATAGACCTGGCTATGCCTCCTTCTATATAAAGACCCACTCTTTTGGTGATGTAAAAGCGCCCTCCGATGGTTATTTCGAATGCGAGGTTATTAGCGTTAAATTTAGGGAGGCTTTGGGTGGTAATAATATTGGTAATGGATTGTACCTCATAACCCAACCCGGCACCAATATATAAATCAAGCCGCTTAGCAATTAAATGAAAGTGCTTATTTAGCCTGATGTTTGTAACAAAGGTATATCCTTTATAGGAGTTTGTAAATATGGTGCTTGATGGGGGTATTTGCTGCGCCTCGTAATCGTCATAACTCATATCTACCCCAATACCAATATGGTGAAATATCAGGTATTCTATCTTAGCATACAGAGGATTTACCTGCGGCACAACTCTTTGGTCGGATTTAAATTTATAGCCGTTATTGATAAAATTATCTATGTATATCATGGCAGGATCGCCAACGCC
>CAJCJB010000130.1 GCA_903970545.1 Candidatus Saccharimonadota bacterium
GGACTTATTAAATTAACATACGGTGAGCATAAAAAGAACTTCACTGTTTTTGCGGGCTATGGCGATGCGAATTATTATGGGATAAACGTACCCGGAGGAGGTGGCAGAGGAGGTGGTCGCCGTCCGGGTGGTAGTGGATATGGCGGCGGCGGCGGATATCATCCTGGTGGTGGATATCATCCTGGTGGTGGCAGACGAGGAGGCGGAAATTTTGATCATATCTATAATTCTATTATTGCCGGAGCGGCAGTTAGTGTACCTATTTCTAAAAAACTTTACTTTGTTGGCGAAGTCTTTGCTTTTCCCGAAATTGGAGCTTACTCTGTTTGTCCGGCTATTAGAACAGCAGGTAAAAAAAATATATCCTGGGTGTTTGGTTTAGAAGCAAGCTATCAGGCTAATATTGGAAGTAATGAATTTGGTGTTTTCAGGCACCCCCTGCTTCCATACATAGGTTTTTCTTTCAAATTATAGCTAAAAACTTATTTGTATATTTGAAACTCCTTTAAAAAAAGGTGTAGTATTCGCTTTATGCGTAAGTTTATATTTTTGCTCATAGCTTTCCTTACTTTATCAACCGACTGGGTTGAATACCCATTATTACAACAAAAAGAAGATACGCAGGCAAAAATTAAAGCTGCCTACATTTATAATTTTACGAAGTACTTCGAATGGATAAATAACAAGGAAGGCAACTTTACCATTACTATTTTAGGTGAAAACGCAGGCTTAGTGGGTGAACTAAGCAATATGGCTAAAACCAAAATGGTAGGCTCTCAAAAAATTGAAATTAAGAATCATCAACTGATTAATGAGATTGATAAATCTAATATTCTTTTCATAACCCCTGATAAATCTCCTTTGCTGGCAGATGCGCTGGTTAAGTTTAAAGGTAAGGGCGTTTTAATTATTACCGATAAACAAGGACTGGCTAAAATAGGTGCCACCATTAATTTTATTATAGAAGAAAACCGTCAAAAATTTGAATTAAATAAAGGTGCTGCAGCTAAAGCAGGGCTAAATGTAGGGTCTAGTATTGAAAAACTTGCAGCAAACGTTTTCAACTAAATGAAAGGATTGAAAAACATATCTTTTTATTTATTGCTTTCAATGGCAATTTCAAATGGTTTTGCCCAAATGATTAAAGTTGAAAAGGCTATGGATTTGTATGGGGCTAAAAAATTAGATTCTGCCAAAACAATAATTGATGAGGCTATTCAAAACCCAGAATCGGCTAAAGATTATCAAACATGGATGGTGCGTGGTTATGTTTATAAAGAATTATATAAAGCCAATGAGTCAAAAAATCCTGCATCACCGTTAAGAGATAGTTCGGCTGTTTCTTTAGTACAATCTATACAATTAGATGCTGATGGTAAAAACCCTCAACGGGATAAAGTAATACAATCCTTAAAATATATTGCTGCAAGCTATCATAATGATATAAATAAAACACTTGATACTGTGGGTTATAAGCAAGCTCTGATTAACTCGGATAAACATAAAGCTATTATGAAACTTATTGACCCTGCATTTGATGAAAAGAAATATAACTATGAAGTTTACTCTACCATTGGTTCTATGTTTGAAAAGTGGTACGAGCAAAAAACATCTAAAATACTGCTTGATATGGCAAAAACATATCTATTGAAAGCGTATGAGATGAATAACAATACCGACTTTATAAATAAAAACTTAGGTGTTTTATATTATAATCAGGCAGTGGATATTATCAAGAAAATGGATTATGATGTGCCACTTGACCAATTACCCGTCTATCAAGACCAATCAATTAAACTGGGGCAACAATCTTTGCCTTATCTCTTAAAAGCCAATCAAATTAATCCTTCTGATAAATCTGTTATTGAAGGGCTCGCCGGAATTTATTACCTGCTTAATGATACAGAGAAATATAACGAGTATAAAAAGAAATTTGAGGAGCTGAATAAGCAATAAATGGCTTTTAAATTTACTATAGGAAAAAAGATAGGAGCAGGCTTTGGCTTGGTTATCTTGTTTACTGTTATAGCCTTTATTTATACCAATGTAATTATTAATGAAAGTAAAACAAAGACCGACGAAGTAGTAAAGATAGTAACTCCCAGTGTTACCTCCTTAGAATCCTTTCACTCTATCTTGCAGCGCTCGCAAATATTAATTACTAAATGGTATCATGTGCAAAGTCCGGATGATGACCCTTTTAAGAAAGAGTTACGCGAGCTGATTAAATACCAATACCCGGAGCTTAAAAAAGGAATAGATAGTCTTTCTATTAATTGGACACCCGATGAAAAAGAACAGGCAAAAAACATTTTTTCTTTTACAGATAACCTCTTCGAGAAATATCAGAAAGATATTATGACACCTATAAATTCATTCTCGGCTTATGATGATGCCTCCATAACTTTTCCGGTTACGTTAAGTTTAGAAGAAGCTGATGAGGAATTGAAAGTAATTTATAACGGATTGCATACACTTATTAATTCTCAAAAGAATAATGCTGATATAGTTACCCACCAGATGTTCACATCGTTCGACTTTTTAATGCAATTTGTAAAATACTTAGGTATCTGTTTAGTTATTGGAGGTATTCTTATTGCATTTTTTACTATAAGAACTATTGTAAAACCTGTACAGAAATTAAAAAACGTGTTGCAAGACATGAGCTTTGGTGTGTTACCCAAAGACCGAATGAAATACAAAAACGATGAAATTGGCGATATGAATATTGCGCTTAATGGCTTAGTGCAATCTATGGAACTTACTACCGATTTTGCCAGAGAAGTTGGTAGCGGTAATTTTAACTCCTATTACAAACCATTGAGTGATCAGGATAATTTAGGGCATGCTTTACTAAAAATGCGTACTGATTTGGCAGAGAACGAGCGTGTTCTTGAACAAAAAGTAATTGAACGTACCGAACAGGTTGTAAAGCAAAGTGAAGAGATTAAGAGTAAAAACAACGAGCTTGAAATACTTTATAAACACGTTACCGATAGTATACGCTACGCTAAACGTTTGCAGGAAGCTATTATTCCTACTGATGTTGCAGTAAGACAACTATTGCCTCAATCGTTCGTATTATTTAAACCAAAAGATATTGTTAGCGGAGATTTTTACTGGATAAATCAGGTAGAAAACAAATCGTATGTGGCAGCTATAGATTGTACAGGGCATGGCGTACCGGGTGCATTTATGAGTTTGGTAGGCTATAATATTTTAAAAGAAATTACCCTTAATGATGAAGTTGCCATTGCCCCTTCTATCATTATGGATAAGATGAGTAAGGGTGTTGTAAAAACATTAAACCCAAAATCGGGTACGGTAGAAGCTGCCAACCAAACCAAAGATGGCATGGATATGAGCTTATGCTGTGTTGATTATCAAAAGATGGAACTGCAATACTCAGGTGCATTCAATCCTCTTTATTTAATAAGAGAAGGAAAACTTATACAATACAAAGCCAATAAATTCCCCATAGGTTTCAGGCCTGATGATGTTATTCATAATTTTACCAATAATGTGATACCCTTGAAAAAAGGAGATACTTTCTACATCTTTAGTGATGGATATGCCGATCAGTTTGGCGGACCTAACGGTAAAAAATACATGACAGGTAATTTCAGAAATTTGCTTATAGAAGCCAGTAAGCAACCTATAGAAAAGCAAAAAGATTTTTTAAATACTACTATAGAAAATTGGCGCGGAGAATTAGAGCAGGTAGATGATATCCTTATAATAGGGGTAAGGGTTTAATAAAGACTATCTTTATTAATTATAGGGTATGAAAAAATTTTGGGAGTTTATTTCAAGCATGGGGTTCAGTCCTGATTTGTCTCATGAAGAAGTCAGAAGAATCAAACTTTTAAGCCGTCTTAATTTTATTACTTTTTTAGTTTTGCTGTTCTATCTTATTGTTAATTTGATAATAGGTATAAATACATTTATTCCTTTACTTATCATAACCATACTTTCTCTTACAACTAATTTATTTCTGTTATACAAAAAAATATATGCCCCGGCAAAACATATCTCGATGACTATTATTGCCATTTGCATCGGTTTTTTTACCCTATTTAATGGTGATACATTTAGCGAGGCATTTTTTATACCCTTGGTGGCAATGCCTTTAATTGTATTTAAAGACAAAAAAATTTCTGTATTTTACCTTATTGCCCTAATTATTCTGGTAGTTGTTTTAAAAGTAAGCCAGGGTTATATAGCCCCTTTAACTAATCTTGGTAAAGAAGAATTAATGTTCTTTAAAATACTTAATGTTATCTGCTCTGCGTTGATTGCTTATTTTCTTACCTTTTATTTTAAAGCTGCCAACGAAGAGTATGAAAATATTCTGATAAAAATGAATGAAGAGGTAAGTGAAAAAAACAGAGAGATAACCGATAGCATTATTTATGCCAAAAGAATACAGGATGCCTTAATTACGCCTGAGAAATACATTGAAAAATCATTGAATAAGTTAAAAGATAAGGATAAATAGCCCCCCCACATGAGTCTAAAAGAAAACATACGTGTGCTGAGCAAATTGACACCTAAAAAGGTTTTTAACACTGCTGTTGTTTTTGCTTCTTATCATTACTCGCGCATTAGCAAGCAAAACAAACATGGAGGGATGCCTCTCTCCTTAAACTTTGAACCTACTACTTCCTGTAACCTTCGTTGCCCCGAGTGCCCCAGTGGTTTGCGGTCTTTCTCCCGTCCTACAGGTATGCTGGAGCAGAAGTTCTTTCAAAAAACTATTGATGAGTTGTATGATAAACTGATTTACCTTACGTTTTATTTTCAGGGAGAGCCTTATCTTAATCCTAACTTCTTGGATATGGTAAAGTATGCTTCGCAGAAAAACATCTTTACGTTTACTTCCACCAACGCACATTACTTAAATGATGAAAACGCTAAGAGAACAGTAGAATCAGGTCTTGATAAATTAATTATCTCTATTGACGGCATTACACAGGAGGTTTACGAGCAATACCGCGTAGGTGGTAATTTAGATAAAGTTATTGAAGGTACTAAAAACATCATTAAATGGAAACGACAATTAAAAAGTAAAACACCTTATGTCGTATTTCAGTTCTTAGTGGTAAAGCCAAATGAGCATCAGATAAACGATGCTAAAAGATTAACAAAAGAGTTAGATGTGGATGAGATTAAATTTAAGACGGCACAGGTTTATAATTACGAAAACGGTAATGAATTAATACCTGATAACATTGCATACAGTCGTTATAAAAAGAATGCAGATGGTACGTATTCTATAAAGAACAAATTACTGAACCAGTGCTGGCGTATGTGGAGTGGCTGTGTGATAACGTGGGATGGCTTGGTTGTGCCCTGTTGTTTTGATAAAGATGCGCAGCACCGTTTGGGTAATTTAAAGGAGACTTCGCTAAAAGAAGTTTGGCATAGCGAGGGGTATAATCGTTTCCGTTCGTCGATACTAAACTCCCGTAAAGAAATTGATATTTGCAGTAATTGCACAGAGGGAACCAAGGTGTGGGCTTAACAATTTGTTAGTCTAAATTTGTTTTGCCTATTGATGTAAATAGTTAATTTGGCGGCTTCAAATTAAAAAACATGCAAGAAGTATATATCGTATCAGCCGTAAGAACTCCTATTGGTTCATTCAACGGTTCATTATCAAGTTTATCAGCTCCTAAAATTGGTGCAGCCGCTATAAAGGCAGCTATTGAGAGAATAAAACTTAACCCTGCTGAAGTTCAGCAGGTATATATGGGTTGCGTGCTGCAAGGTAACTTGGGTCAGGCTCCAGCGCGACAAGCAGCTAAGTTTGCAGGTCTTCCAAACGAAACACAATGTACTACCATTAACAAGGTTTGTGCATCGGGTATGAAATCTATAACTATTGCGGCTCAGAATATTAAGTTAGGTGATGCTGAAGTGGTGGTTGCCGGTGGTATGGAAAACATGAGTGCAACACCTTACTACTTAGACCAGGCACGTGCCGGGTATCGTTTAGGAAATGGTGTGGTGATTGATGGTGTGGTGAAAGATGGTTTAACAGATGTGTATCATCAAAATCACATGGGTAACTCTGCCGAACTTTGTGCTAAAGAATATGGTATTACCAGAGAGCAACAAGATGCTTATGCGATTGAATCATATACTCGTTCTGCCAATGCCTGGAAA
>CAJCJB010000131.1 GCA_903970545.1 Candidatus Saccharimonadota bacterium
ATTTACCATTTTATCTTATTGAATTTGAATGGAAATTTAACCATAGAAACTTTAGGGGCAATGAGTTTGAAACCTTCTTAAAGAACGCCTTAGCGCATCCTAAAGAGTTATACCATTGGAAAGCTAAAAGCACTCAAAGAGCAAAGGAGGTAGCGTATGCTTAATAGTGAAATTATTACAGCTATTTGCGGTGTTCTAATATTAGTAATTGGTACTATAATATGTATAGTTGGTAGTGTTAATGATGGCAAGCGCAGCAAGGAATTAGAGAAATTAGGTACTTCATTATATCCCACGCTAAAAGACCACAAGTCCCAAAAGCAATCCACCGTGTCAAGACCCTTATTGCCTTTTCGTTATTCTGGGAACTCTTCATTAAGGCGTTATTTCGACCCAAATCCCCCATATAACCACCGTTCAGAATGAAAAGCCTACCTTCCCATGTTATAGAATATTGGTTATTATCAATTTTTATATATTTATTGTTTTCTAATTTATCTAAAACCTTTCTTAAGTTTATTTCGGTTATTTTTCCTTTAAGCCCATCTCGTATTGATTCAAAAGTCGGAGAATTTACCTCATTATCTTCAAGTTCAAATATATTGTTTGGGATTATCTTAATGTGTTCAAAAGCAGAGCCTACTGTATTTAGAAATTCTAAAACAGCGTCTAATTGTTGCAGAGGGTTTAATTCTTTACTCACAATGTTAAAATTTACACCGAAAGTATGAATAAGAAACCGAATAAAATAATCTTAGGGATAGGTACGCATTTTTGTATTATTTTCAATCACTTTTGTGTTTATTTAAACAACTTTTGTAATTCCTTGCGCTGCTTTTGTATTTCCTTCAACAACTTTTGTATTTATTTGCGGCGCATTAGTAATTCTTTCAATAACTTTGCTTATATTAGTAGGCGCATAGGCAAAACTCAGGGGCGCACGCACACTTTTAACTCATAACTTATAATTTTTAACTTAGTAACCATGCTATACCTCAACTGCAACCGCATATTTCAACTCCGCGGAATCGATAAACCCCTCAACTTCCTCGTAAATAATGGTTTCTTTACCGATGTTGCCTTCCGCATCCTCCATAACGAGGCTTCCCATATCAAAATGCAATACCTCGGTCGTATATGCGAACTCCTCCAATGCACACCCAACGAACTATTCGCCTATCAACCCGATAAAAACTCCATTATTAATCCCGACCATCCCTTACTTTCTCTAAACAGAGATGTACCCTCCGTCAACTTTGCCGATCATCTTCAAAACGCATCTTTTGATGAACTCAAAGAAATCCAAACACTCATCCTCCAACAAAAAGAGAAAAAGGGCAAAGAGACAAAACAATAAATGCTTCCATAATTCATTTAGGTTATCCTAAAAATATTTTACTATCTTTACGTTTAAACATTTTAAATGAAAAAATTAATTACAATTTTCTTTACAGTTGTGCTTTTAAATACAAATGCGCAAACCTCTGTAACCATACCCGATGCCAATTTTGTTACATACCTGCAAAGCATCATCCCTTCTGCCATGTCCGGCAATCAAATGGATACAACCAATCCCGCAGTTACAACCAATACCCATAGAATAAACGTTAGTAGCCTAGCTATTGCAAACCTGTTTGGTATTCATTACTTCACCTCACTCACCTATTTAAATTGCAGAAACGATTCCTTAACAACCCTTACGGCTTTACCTAATTCTATTGATTCTTTAATTTGCGATACCAATAAAATAGCCAATATTACTGCCTTACCAACCTCACTTACTTATTTTACTTGCAAAGCCAATCTTTTAGATAGCCTTCCGCCTTTACCTAATTTAATCTCTTATATCGATTCTCGTCAAAACCCTTTTACAGCACCATTCCCTGCTTTACCAAGCTCACTCATCTATTTAGATTGTAGTCAGGATCGTTTAGATAGTATCCCTCCTCTCCCCAACTCACTTCAGGTGCTATATTGCAACTGGAACAATTTATCCAACTTACCTGCCCTCCCCGCTACACTTCAAGCCTTATCTTGTTTTGATAATAATGTATTTAGTCTGCCCGCACTTCCCAACACACTTACTTATATAAATATTGCCGATAATTTTGCGTCAACCCTTCCAACTTTGCCAAGCTCTCTTGTAACATTGCATTGCGAGGGTAATCAATTAAATGGTAGCTTTCCTGCTTTACCTAATTCACTCATAAATTTATATTGCTTTTACAATGCTATAGCAAACCTTCCTCCTTTACCTAACTCGCTTCAAATTTTATGGTGTCAAAACAATCATTTAACAAGCCTTCCTGCATTACCTGCTTCACTTATTAGCTTAGAGTGCGGTACAAATTCTTTAACTACGTTACCAGCTCTGCCTAATACACTTCAAACGTTAGAATGTGTTACAAATAGTATAACTTGTTTCCAACCTTTCCCCGCTTCTATTACTACCTTACAGATAGACCCCAACCCCTACAACTGTTTACCAAACTACATACCCGCCATGACCACTGCCGATTTAGCAGTGCCTTTATGCGCACCTACTATTACCATCGGAAATAATGCTTGCGACAGCGTAAAGCTCGTATGTAGTACCGCTGCCTCTTATTCATGGAGCAACGGAGCAACAACACAAAGCATTTACGTTACAGCCTCAGGTAAAGATTCTGTAATTATAACAACTGACACCAGTTTATGTTCAGCCAAGTCTGCTATTACGGTTACCGTAAATCCATTACCTACTGTAATTGCAACAACCAATACTACAAATCTATGTATAGATAGCACGGCTATTTTATCCGTAACAGGTGCCACAACATACATTTGGAATACAGGTGCTACAACATCTGAAATTATAGTTACCCCAACAGTTACAACCACATATGCCGTAGCAGGTACAGATGCTAATGGATGCGTAAATACCGCAACAGTAACACAGGTGGTTACCAATTGCAGCGCAGCAGGTATTATTCAATATCCGGGTAATGATAATCAGGTGTCCATTTATCCCAACCCCTGCAATGGTATGTTTACTATAGAAACAAACGCTACCATAAAGCAAACTATTCAATTCCACGACATAAATGGTAAAATAGTATTAAGTCAGGTTATAAGCGGTAAAACCATTATAGATGCAACTACCTTAAACGATGGCCTATATAACCTGAGTACTATAAGTAATCAGGGTGTAATAAATAAAAGAGTAGTTATTGCAAGATAATAAAGTCACAGTTTAAGAAGAGAATAGTTATCTCTTATACAACCACGCAGCAGGATACTGCCTTTTCATTTCGGATAATTTTTTTCTTGCGGCTTTTTCATCTTCATAACCCGCAACACTCACTACATAAAGATTTTTGGCATTTTGCCCCGCAATGTTAGCAGTTAAACTTTGCCCCTCCAGTTGATTAATAAGCCTATACGCATTTTGTTTCACAGCAAAACACCCAACCACAATCTGATAAGGCTGTTTATACCATTCTTCCACAATTTTAACAGGTTTCACCACACTTGTTTTATCAATACCACTGCTATCAGGAAGTGTTTTTAATGTTGCATTAATAGCAACCGTATCAGGTACTACTTTTAATTTTGAATTTAAAACAGTAGCCTTACTATTAGCCCAAAAAGGATTTAAAGAAGCCTTCGCACTCTCAAAAATATTTTGCTTAGACGTAAATAATATCAACCCAACAATCAATACCGCCCCCGTTGCTGCAAAAACAATACGCCTCACCGTCTTTGGTTTTTGTACAGGAGTAATTTGTCGGTATTGTAAGTTTGGTTTTACCTCAACAACCTTTTCTTCCTTCACAAGTTTAATAGCACTCACCACCGGCAATCCAAAAGCATTCGGATTATAATTAATCCTCACATCCTGCTCAAACAATATCGTGTTTTCATTATTCCTGTAAAGCACACCTAACCCGCTTATCTCAAAGCGTTTCTGTGTTTCCAGCAGATGTCTGCAAGTACTTACAAAGTTTTCAATAATAGTATTCGCCTGCTGGTAAGTTGCGCCTTCCTTCTGCATGATATAGCCTGCCAGCAAACCATCATTGTTAGCTAAATTCTTATTAAACACAATCGATTTGGAAGGAGGAAACAAAGCATTTCCCGTCTTTGCAAAATAAGAGAATGAGCTCCTCGCCACAAAGCCCCCAAAAGCAGGTACAATCACACAATCATGCTCAAACAGCAACTCACTGATATATTTCTCCACATTTTTCAATACCGCGAAAATACAAAAATTACAATTCCTTGTTAAGTTCTTTATCGTTTACGGGGTAATTGATTGATAGGCTAAAAATGTATCTTTGTCGCTTTTACTATGAGCGGAAAACTTATTTTAGTTACCAATGATGATGGTATTGGTGCACCCGGTATTTTATTTTTAAGTCATATCGCCAAGCAATTTGGACAAGTATGCGTCGTAGCGCCCGATAAACCTCAGTCAGGTATGGGGCACGCTATTACTATTAATTCTACCTTGCGTGCACATACATCAAAACTTCATCATGTCGATTTTGAACATGCTTGCAGTGGCACCCCCGTTGATTGTGTTAAATTCGCCATCAATAAAATTCTTCCCCGCAAACCCGATTTAATATTATCAGGCATCAATCACGGCTCCAACCTATCTATTAACGTAATCTACTCAGGCACCATGAGTGCCGCCATCGAAGGAGCTATGGAGGGCATTCCCTCTATCGGATTCTCCCTGTGTAATTATTCCTACGAGGCTGACTTTTCTCAGGGTGAGAAATTTATTAAAGACATTATTCAGAAACTACTCACACACAAATTAGAAGAAACAACCTGCTTAAACGTAAATATTCCCAACCTTAAAGCAGATGAAATACGGGGGATAAAAGTTTGCAGGGGCGCTAAAAGTAATTGGGTAGAAGAGTTTGATGAACGCAAGGACCCTTATGGAGTTCCTTATTATTGGCTTACA
>CAJCJB010000132.1 GCA_903970545.1 Candidatus Saccharimonadota bacterium
GGCTTCGCTCATAGTTGGGTGCGGGTGTACTGATTTAATTAGCTCATGTCCGGTTGCTTCCAGTTTACGAGCCACTACAATTTCAGCAATTAGTTCCGTTACGTTATAACCAATCATATGCGCACCAAGAATCTCACCGTACTTAGCATCAAAAATAAGTTTCACAAATCCATCAGGCGCACCGGCAGCCTTAGCTTTGCCCGATGCTGTAAATGGAAACTTGCCCACTTTAATTTCATAACCGGCTTCTTTGGCTTTCTTTTCTGTATATCCAACCGAAGCAACTTCTGGTTGACAATAGGTACAACCGGGTATGTTGTTATAATCAATCGGTTCAGGGTGATGACCTGCAATCTTCTCTACACAGGTAATACCTTCTGCACTGGCAACGTGTGCAAGGGCTTGTCCACCCACGCAATCACCAATGGCATAATAGCCCGGTACATTGGTAGCATAGAATTTATCGGTAAGTATTTTACCTTTATCGGTAGCAATACCAACTTCTTCCAAGCCTAAATTTTCTAAATTGGTTTGTATACCTACGGCAGAAAGAACGACCTCAGCTTCTACAATTTTCTCTCCGTCGGCAGTTTTAATTTTTACTTTGCTTAAATCGCCTTTGGTGTCCACACTCTCTACTGAAGCGTTTACCATAATTTCAACACCCAGTTTCTTAAACGATTTTTCTAATTGCTTGGAAACATCTTCATCTTCAACAGGCACAATATTGGGAAGGAATTCTACCACGGTAACTTTAGTACCCATTGTTGCATAAAAATAAGCAAACTCAATACCTATAGCACCCGAACCTACTACTACTAAACTCTTTGGTTGCTTAGGTAAATTCATTGCCTGGCGGTAACCGACAATCTTTTTACCATCTTGTGGTAAGTTGGGTAACTCACGAGAACGAGCCCCAACCGCAATAATAATATGCTTGGCATCATGAGTAGCTATAGTTTTATCGGCAGTGGTAACTTCTACCTTTTTGCCGGGTTTAACCTTTGCAGTACCCATTATTACATCAATCTTGTTCTTTTTCATTAAGAACTGAATGCCTTTGCTCATGCCATCGGCCACATCACGACTACGTTTTATAACGGCAGAAAAATCAGCATTAATATTATCGGCACTAATGCCATAGTCTTTAGCATGGTTTAAGTATTCAAATACTTGTGCGCTTTTTAATAAAGCTTTGGTAGGAATACAACCCCAATTAAGGCAAATGCCACCTAAGTTTTCACGTTCAACAATAGCTGTTTTTAAACCTAACTGAGAAGCGCGTATTGCAGCTACATAACCACCCGGACCGCTTCCTATAACTATAACATCGTAATTCATATGATAAATAAATTGTGTTGCGAAAGTAAGACTTTATTTAGAGATGAGAATAAATTTTACTTAACAACAGTTACACGGTATGTAACCGAAGAAGTGCTGTCGTTATAATGATAATAATTGAGATTTATTTCAGTCTCTCCAACTTGTAGAGCCACAAAGTTAAAATCTACTTCACCCGATTTATCTCCATGAGATACAGAGCCTAAATAATGTACTGCTTGCTTATTAGAGTTATGCCTTAAACTCCAGTAATAATTTTGTTGGTGGTTTTCTGATAAAGTGATGCGGAATTTCTCTCCTACTTTAACACTATTTGTTTTCCCACTTTGGGAATCAAATTCTATCTTCTTATATGAGCATCCGCATAGTAATAATGTAAAAATACTAGTACATAAAATTGGTATGAGCTTCTTCTTCACGATAGAATAAGGTGTTTGCGATAGTTACAGTAAAAGCACCAATACATTGCTCAATAAGCTGCCAGCTAATATCTACTATGGCATTTAACATAGTTATTTTATATGAAAATGAAACACCCACAACAAAAGCAACTGCATATAGAAACAAAGCTGATAAAACACCAATTAATAAACCTCGTTTATATGGGGCTCTAATATTTTTTTTTAGTGTAGTACTCTTAAAAGAAACTGACATGCCAAAACCAACCATTAAATAAACAAATGCTGCTACTGAAAGAAATACTGTTGAAGGGATGCTGAGTTTTAATAAATCATTGGTAAGCAATCCATGAAAAACGTAGAAAGCTATATACATTAAGGCTGCTGATAGAAGCCAACCCATATAAAACCTGCCATTAAACATTTCCACTACAAAAATACAAAATTTCGCTTTAAGATATTAATTACTTTTGGCAAAAATTTAAACCATGTCAACATTTGAAATTGTTAAAAAAACACACTTTATAGTAGTAACTATATTCTTTCTAATCTACCTGATAAAAACAATATTGCTTTTAGCTAATAAAACTGAAGCACTTCAATCTTTTACTAAAAAAATAAAGGTTATAGAAATGATTGTAAGCTTTTTGTTTTTGGCAACCGGGATTTATTTAATGACTCAAATACCCGAAATAAAACCCATGCTGATTATTAAAATTACCATTGTTCTTATGGCTATTCCTTTGGCTATTATTGGTTTTAAGAAAGGCAATAAAGGCTTGGCTACCTTATCTTTCATATTAATATTGGCTGCTTTTGGCATAGGAGAGATGATGAAGAATAAAAAAGCCGTTGTTTCTGAGCAAGCTGTAAATACTGATGGAAGTATAAATGCTCATGAGCTTTATACTTCTAACTGTGCAAAATGCCATGGAGAAGATGGTAAAGCAGGTATTACGGGAGCATCAGATTTATCGGCAACGCAATTAAGTAACGATAGTATTTCATCCATTATAGTAAATGGCAGAAAAAATATGGGTAAAGTAGAAGGGCTAACACCCGAACAAACTAAAGCCATTGCAACTTACGTAACTACTTCCATTAAGGGGCATTAATTTTAAATGGGCAAACAACCTGAATCTACCGCGCCTAAACAGCGCAAAGCCATTTTAGTAGGCTTAATTACCAAACATCAAAATATAGAAAAAGCCCAGGAATACCTTGATGAACTCGCTTTTTTGGTTGAAACAGATGGCTTGCTTCCCGATAAACAATTTCTTCAAAGGATAGAAAAACCTGATAAGTCTACCTTTGTAGGTAAAGGAAAGGTTAATGAATTAAAAGCCTATATAAAAGAGAACGATATTGATGTAGTTGTGTTTGATGAT
>CAJCJB010000133.1 GCA_903970545.1 Candidatus Saccharimonadota bacterium
GAGGGGAATATCGCTTTAAAAACAAAAAGCCTATTAGGGGAGGAACATACATGGCAAGAGCAGCACCATAAGCAGTATGGTCATTATAAAAAGGAGAAGGAATCCAGTCTGCAATGTGCTCATCAAAATTATAAGAGGCATGCTGTATAGTTATATAGGCAGAAACAGCTGTTAAAGGAATGATGTATAACCACAAATATTTAAAAATATTCCCGTCTTTTTTCTTAAACAAATAA
Organism: Candidatus Saccharimonadota bacterium; assembly: GCA_903970545.1. Taxonomy (GTDB): domain Bacteria; phylum Bacteroidota; class Bacteroidia; order B-17B0; family Aurantibacillaceae; genus PALSA-968. Next base: position 237 of record CAJCJB010000133.1, read on the forward strand.
CTCATCATAAAGTAAGCAGAGCAAATAAACCATAATCTGGCAATTAAATATTTTACAGATACCAAAGGCATTTCACTTGTAATACAGGTAAAAGCCATCCATGCCAGTTGTAAAAATATAATGATTGTTATAGGATGCTTGAGTACCTTTTTATCAATAATTTTCGCATGAAGCTGATACATTGGTAAGAGTAACAAAACCCCTGCCATAAAAGGTTCGGTAGGTAAACTTAAATCAACCTCTGAGTTTACTCCAAGCTCTTTTAAAGTTAAGGCAAGTGGTGTGAAAAATACTATCGAAAAAACAAACGTATCAAAAGAAAAAAAAGCTAATAATAATAATAAAATTAATATTGGAACTAAACAATAAAGTACAAAAGAATCAATTCGTGTTAATGCAAATAAAAGTCCAAACAGGTAAGCACCGCAAAGAGAATAAAAAACAAGAAGTGTTTTATTCTTCAGTAATTTTTGCATAAGCTTGTTTAAAGCTATCTATGTATATAAAATATATACAGGATAATATGAAAACTACAATACCACTAACAAAAACGACTATCCACCGTTTAGGCCAACTTGGCGCTAATGGCTTTAGAGGAACAGATGCCATAGCAACAAAATTTATTTTACGATTGTATTCAAATAAGTTTTTTTGATAATCGTCATTTGCTTTTGTCCACTCACTTACCTGATCATCAAAATAAGTTGTTAGTTTGCCATATTGCAGTGTATAATTATTTATGCTTGTAAATAATTCAGATAAGGATTTACCTTTGTTTTCGGTTTCAATAACCTTCAGTTGTTCGGACATATTTATGAAATCTGATAAAGAGTTACTAGCCCCACCTGATTGCATCTTATATTGATTTTTAATAACATCTTTTAATTGTATACCAACATTAAGATATTCATACTTTTTATTTAATTCATTTAATAAATTCTGTGTACTATCCACCTGATGCTTCTTGTGTTCTAAGTATATAAGGGAATTCTTTACAGTTTCGCTGTATTTTTCTTTGTGTTCCTTTTCTATTAACCAATTTACCCCATTAACAACTTCATTTACTAGTAATTTCGAGGTATCTGGATCAAAATCCGAAGCTTTAATTTCGATAGACTCATATTTTGTTTTAGATATACTTATCTTAGAATCTAAAATATCTTTAAGTTTCAGTATATGATTTTTCTTAGTAGTATCGATATGATAATGATTTACAAGATTTAATTTAGTAATTAAATATAGTTGTATTTCCTTTGATTCTAAAAATTGTAAAAGTTGTTCTGTTTGAGATTCTTGCCCATATATTGCCAAACTGGAAGGATATACAAATGTCGTTGATGTATAAACTGGCTTTATAATATAGGAATAAAGTAAACCAAACACCATTGCCATAAATGTTGATAAAACAATATGCTTTTTACACTTGTAGAGTTTTTTGGCTATTGACAAATTATGGCTCAACATAAATAGATACTCTTTTAATGAAAGGATTCGGGAGCCCTTACGTGTTTTAAAACTTCCTTTAATTTACCAATATATATAAAGTATATACAAGCAAATACAAACGACACAATAGCTGTTAAAGAAACTATAATTCCTCTTTTTGGCCAATACTTAATATCCGGTTTTGTTGGTTCGGATGCAACAATCATATAGGTTAATTTACGGTTAAAGTCTCTAATAGATCTTTCTAATTCATTTTCAACCGTAGCATACATTCGTGCTTCTTCATTCATAGCGTTTGAAATACGTAAAAACTCTGGACCATGTTCTTCCATTTCGTTCATAGCTTCTGAAAGCTTCAAACTTTCCTTTCCTTCTGATAATAATTTGTAGTAATTTTTAGATGCCTCACGCATTTGAGCCCCCATATCTACCAAATGGTTTTTTTTAGTAAAAACCTCCATACACTTTTGCAGACTGTCTAATGATTTTTTATGGGCATCTAAATAAGCTGAGTTAACTTTTATAAATTCTTTAAATTTATCAGTATGTTGTTTAAGAATTAGCTTGTTTACTGATTCTATTATAGCAGAAGCAATCAATTTTGCAGTATCAGGGTCATGATCTAAAACAGTAAGCTCTATAGATTCATACTTTGTGAGAGATGATTTAATGTTTTCTTCAAAAGCGTAGTCAAAATAGGTTTGAAATTTAGGAAGAGTAGTATCTAGCCCATAATGCTTGTCAAGCCTAAGTTTTCTTCTAACATCAGTTCGAACATCGTAAGAATTAAAAAATTGCATCAATAATTCAGAGTGCGATACATTATTATAATTCTGTTCCATAAAAAATGGAACCATGTTGGCAGGGTATAAATAAGCCTGCGAACGATATTTAGGTTTTATAATAAAAGGTAATGTTATAATAATAGCTACTATAACAGAAACAAAAGTTATTAAAAAGATATGGTTTCTGTTTTTATAAAGAATCGACAGAATATCAGTGTTTGGTTTATCCATAAAAAAAAATTGCGACCAAATATAGTAAATGAATTTTTAATCTAAAGTAATATATTCATTTAACTTTTCGGTAAAGAAAGCAGCTAATTTGCTTTGATAGATTTTTGTTTTATACTTCTCTATCCAACGTACGCCTTGTATGGTGTTGGTCAAAAATATCTCATCAGCATTCATTAGCGTATTAAAAGCCAAAGAAATCTCGTAACACAAAATTCGGTTTTGCTTGGCAATATCTATTACCTGTTTTCTTAAAACACCTTCTATACAACCTTCAGTAAGTGCAGGGGTATAAAGGGCTCCATTCTTTACAATGAAAACGTTTGAACTTATGCTTTCGCAAACATTCCCATCTTCGTTAATAATGAAGCAATCATCCAGTTTAATATCCTTTTTATAAATGCCTGCCAGTACATATATTAATGCGTTACCTGTTTTTAAGTTTGATAGCTTGTTTTTATGCTTCTTTATATCATGAAACACATCAACGGTATATCCTGTTTCGTTAAGGATATAACCACCTTTAAAGCCAAGATCTTCGGTTTCTATCAAAAAAGAAACATCATTGCTATGAGGAGTGTAAAACCCCCCTTCGTTTCTAAAAACAGTAAGTCTGCAACGGGCATCATTATGGATTTCATTCTTTTCAATTAATTCATTCACTAATTTTAGAATATTCTCTGCGCTAAAACTTGGTGGAATATTCATGCGCAAAACAGTCATGCCAATTTTTATTCTGCGCAAATGATCTGCCAGAAACATAGCTTTACTGTTTATAATACGTACAGTTTCAAACAAAGAATCACCATAACGGAATGCCCTGTTTGCAAAAGAAATTACAGGTTCGTAAATACTGATTAAATGACCATTATAATTACAATAGGTATCTTTAAGTGCCATGTTTACTGAAAACAACAAAGTAAAAGTATTTATTTTTTATTGCACTATTTTGTTCTTAACAAAGTTTTTGGTGAATAAAAATTAAATAATACAATTGGCTAAAATACTTACATTAGCTCGCTTTTAAAACAAAATACTATGATTAAAAATATTGCAGTTATAGGTTCAGGTACTATGGGAAATGGTATTGCCCACGTATTTGCACAACATGGTTATCAGGTTGCATTAATAGATGTAAATGCACAGGCACTTGAAAAAGCCATAGCTACTATCACTAAAAATGTCGACAGACAAATTGCCAAAGGTTCTCTTACTGAAGGTGACAAAACTAAACTTTTAGCCGGCATAAAAACCTACATCAAGCTTGAAGATGGTGTTAAACAAGCTGATTTAGTAATTGAAGCCGCTACCGAAAATGTAACAATTAAACTTGAGATATTTAAACAACTTGATGCTGTTTGCGATGCCAATACCATCCTTGCCTCCAACACATCATCTATATCTATTACTAAAATAGCCTCGGTTACCAAACGTGCTGATAAAGTAATAGGCATGCACTTTATGAACCCCGTACCTGTTATGAAACTGGTAGAAGTTATACGCGGCTATACCACTTCAGATGAAGTTACCAATCTTATCATGCAAACTTCTAAAGACTTAGGCAAAGCACCTGTAGAAGTTAATGATTATCCCGGTTTTGTGGCAAATCGTATTTTAATGCCCATGATAAACGAAGCCATTTATACTCTATACGAAAACGTGGCAGGCGTTAGCGAAATAGATACCGTTATGAAACTTGGTATGGCACATCCTATGGGGCCGCTACAACTTGCCGACTTTATAGGCTTAGATGTTTGCCTTAATATACTTAATGTATTATACAGCGGCTTTGGCAACCCAAAATATGCGCCATGTCCTTTATTGGTAAACATGGTAACCGCAGGTAGCTTAGGTATTAAAAGCGGAAAAGGTTTTTACGAATATACCGCAGGAAACAAAGACCTTATAGTTGCCGAACGCTTCCGCAAAACAGTTATGAGTTACTAACTGGGCGTTCCAAAGGCTTTACGCTCCAAGGCACTGAAAATGGCAGTTCTTCTTTTTAGGTGCTATTATTTGGAAGGACTACTTGTTATTTGTATTTCTCTCCCAAGTCTCGAAAGTAAAGGGGTATCTGTTCTTCTCATCGGCAGAAATGCTGAGTTGCGCTTTTAACTGCCAATCGGTTAAAGATAGTTCAGGAAAGAAAGCATCGCCGTGAAAGGTATGATGTATGCGCGTTAAATAAACCTTCTGACACATAGTTAGTGTTTGTTTATATATCTCTGCCCCGCCAATAATAAACACCTCTTGATTGGCAAAATGGGTTTCAACATATTCTATTGCTTCCTCAATAGAATTTACTACAACTGCTCCTTTGGCGTTGTAATCTAACTGACGGGTAATGACAATGTTTGTTCTGTCGGGTAGCGGGCGGAATTTCTCCGGGATTGATTCGTAGTTCTTTCTTCCCGTAATGATGGCATGTCCTTTTGTTTTCTCTTTAAAAAACTTCATATCGGTAGGTAAGTCCCAAATAAGACCATTGTCTTTACCAATAACATGGTTTTCTGCGGCAGCTACGATGATGGAGAGAATCATTTTTTGAATTAAGAATTCATATTTTGTTATTTGTTTTTCTTTTTAATGGCAATATGCTGTTCGCCTAAAAAGGCTCGGTTCAAAATTAAGAATTATAAATAGGTTTTAATTCTTTCTTTTTCCTTGACGAAAAAGAAACAAAAAGTCAAGACCAAACGATCTGCCACACACAGGCTAAACTGCTCCGCGTTTGGTCGGGCAGCGCGCTGAAAAAAAGAATATTAATTAAAAGGTTGTGTTTGGACTACTCTAAACCTCTTTAGCGTAATGTATAGCAGGTTCAAAGGTATCAGCATGGCTGTTCATCATATTCAACTCCCAACCCTGCGGGAATGGAGCTTCTAGCAAAGAACCTTTTAATAGATGCGGGTACATCTCGGCATAGGTTTGTATTTGATTAGCACTTACTCTACGATATATATGCGAACGGTGCAACTTGCTTGGATGGTCTATTCCGGCAGCAGCCATCAATTCTACAGCCGATTTAACCGTTTCGTGATGGAAGTTTGCCACACGTACACGCTTATCAGCCACGTTTAATCCTTTAAATAATTTTGGGTCTTGCGTGGCAACTCCGGTAGGACAGGTATTGCTGTTACATTCTAAAGCTTGTATACAACCTAAAGACAACATCATGGCACGGGCAGCATTGCACATATCAGCACCTAAGGAAAGGTTCTTAACCAAATCAAAACCTGTATGCACCTTGCCCGAAGCAATAATTTTAATGTGTTTCTTCAATCCAAAACCATGCAGGGTATCGTACACAAAAGCAAGCGCATCTCTTAAAGGCATGCCAACTGAATTACTAAACTCAAGTGGTGCAGCACCTGTTCCGCCCTCGCCACCATCAACCGTAATAAAATCAGGTTGAATTTTTGTTTGAAGCATAGCTTTGCAGATGGCAATAAACTGCGCTTTTTGTCCGATACATAGTTTAAAACCAATGGGTTTTCCACCCGACAGGTCGCGTAACTTCTTTACAAATTCTAATAACCCAACAGGGTTTGAAAATGCTGTATGATAAGGGGGAGACATCACATCTTTACCCATTTCAACCAAACGTATATCAGCAATTTCCTGCGTTACTTTAGCTGCCGGCAATATGCCGCCATGCCCAGGCTTAGCACCCTGAGATAGTTTTATCTCAATCATTTTTACACTGGTATGCAAAGCACGCTCTGTAAAAGCTTCGTAATTAAAACTGCCATCTTTATTACGACAAGAAAAGTAACCGGTACCTATTTGCCAAAATATATCTCCACCGGGTTTAAGATGATAAGGGCTTAAACCACCTTCGCCGGTATTATGCGCAAAGCCACCCAGTTTAGCACCGCCATTAAGCGCCATAATTGCATTTTGACTTAAAGAGCCAAAGCTCATGGCAGACACATTATAAATACTTGCAGAATAAGGTTGTTTGCAATCAGGTCCACCAACCAACACACGCGGATTATGGTCTATCTGGTCATGACGAAGCGGGGTAATACTATGGTTTAACCACTCATACCCCGTACTATAAACATCTAATTGCGTACCGAATGGGGTAGTATCGTTTACTTTTTTAGCACGTTGATAAATAACCGTTCTGCTAAGGCGGTTAAAGGGAGCCCCGTCAGTATCACTCTCAACAAAGTATTGGTATATTTTAGGACGTAACCACTCTGCCAGCCAACGCATACGTCCCACCACGGGGTAGTTAGCCATAATGGTATGGTGGCTTTGCATCATATCATATATCCCTAACAGAATGATAGGAATGATTAATATAAAACTCCACACAAAAGGATGCCAAAGGGAACTAAGCCAACCTGCAAATACTACTATTAAAATACTTGAGATAATAAATACGTTACGCATGGTTTAATTTTTTACTAATGTAATAAAGAATATGATAATAGAAATAAAAAAGCTACTCTATGCAGAAAAGGAAATAGAGAATTTACTTCCGTTTTTATTTTCGTACTGTAGTTTCCCGTCAATCTGTTCGATTAAAGACGTAACTAAACTCATACCCATACTACTAGATTGTAGTTGCGAATTATCCATACCTAAGCCGGTATCAGATATATAAAATACTACTAGTGAGCTTTCTTTTTTCAAACCTATTTCTATTTCACCTTTTGATTGATTTTTAAAGGCATGTTTAAATGCGTTGGTTACCAATTCATTTAAAATAAGTGCACAGGGTATAGCTGTTTTTATATCAAGTAAAACAGGGTTTGTCTTTTCAATAATTTCAATAGTAGGATTTGTTTGATAACTCTTAATTAAATAAGAACAAAAATTACTGATGTATTTGGCAAACTCAATCTGAGCAAAAGAATTATTTAAATAAAGCTGATTGTGTATCAGTGCCATAGAGTATATTCTATCTTTAGTTTCTTCAAAAATCACTTTACTTTCTTCGTCTTTTAGATTATCTATTTGAAGGTTGATGAGTGCCGAGATAATAGCGAGATTGTTTTTTACCCGATGGTGAATTTCGCCTAAAAGCAATTCTTTTTCTTTTAACGAAGCGTCTGTTTTAGCTTTAATTATTTTTTGTTCTGTAATATCGGTTAAACGTACAGAGTGAAACATCTCTCCGTTAATTTGCATCAACTTGGTAGATATGGCACACCAGAATTCTTTTCCGGTAACGGTTTTATATAAAACTTCGTCTTCAAACAACCCTTTCTCGGTAAGCGCTTTATTCATCTTTTGCAGATACTCATCTGTGGGATATTCTTTACGAATACTCGGTCCGTCTTTATTTAAGAAGTAATCTTCAGATGGTGCCTCAAACATTTCAATGGCTCTTTTATTTACCTTTATCATTCTCCTGCCGGAATGTGTAGCCAGAAATATGGCATCCGCAGAATTATCGAAAATGGCTTCTAACTGAATGCGCAAGGTTTCATTATCTATGTCAAGCTTTCGGGTTGTTTTTTCGTTTATATATAAAAGGCCATAAATAACAATAACACAACAAATGGTAGCTACATAAAAAATCATTTTATTTAATAAAGCTATCTCATCTTCACTAAGCTTTATACCCGAAGTAATAAAAATAGAGGTGTTGGCATATAAAATGGTAACTAATACAACGTTAATTATAGAAAGTGTTAAGATGGTTTTTCTCTTCGAAAACTCAAATAAGGCAAAGGGTGCCATAATGGTAGGAATAAAAAACTCATACATATTACAACTTTTGCCCATTATTAGGGTTAAGAAGAATACATGAAGCAGAATAAGTAGATTAAAATAAACTCTGGAACCGGTAGTTAGTTTGTAGTAATTTAAAGGTATAGGCAAAGAATATAAAATAGCAAAAACAATTTCAATTTCTACCATTTGTGTTTGATGTATGTAATAATAGAAACCTATAAAAAAAATTGTAATGAAAATACAGAATAAACAAAGTTGGTTACAGATAGTAATACGTTTATTGGTAAGAGCAGAAAAATTACTATTAGTACCTAAATATGATAGCTTATTAAAAAAAGAAAGCATATTGTTTATAAAAGGAGGCTAATATATAAAAGTATTAGTAATACCTGTATGGCTCAATCCTGTTTCTAACTACCTATAATTACTTTACAAAGTTGGGCAGTTAAATTTTTCCGCGAAAACGAATCAATTTTATTATTCTGTAAATCAAGGTTAGGGTTCTTTAACCACTCTTCAATTTTTTCGCACATATAATGTACCAATTCTTCTTTCTGCTCTCGGTTAAACATCTTGCCTGCTTCACAGGTAGTTATTATTTCTTCTGCATCGCCGTGCTTTGGCCCAATAGCAATAATTGGTTTTTTAGCTGCCAGATATTCAAACAGCTTACCTGATAAAAGCCCTTTTTGATTTGCCGATTCTGCAATAATAAGCAGCAGGCAGGAAGTGTTTTTTAAAAAGGTGATTACCTTTTCGTGCGGCACATAATCTTTATGTTCAACATAATCGGCAACATGATACTTTGCCGCCAGTGTTTTAAAATTGGGTGATGTTTTTCCTACAAACAATGTTCTGATTTTACATCGGCTGCCATATTTGGAAATAACCTTTTCAAAAGCACTAAAAAATACTTCGGGCTTATAGCTTTCGGCAATAGTTCCGGTATGGGAAATTAAAAACTCATCTTTTGGCGGATTAGATAGAATCTTAAAATCATCTTCATCAAACCCATTAGGAATAGCATGCGTTTTGGTTTCAATGTTTTTATACTTATCGGTAAACATTTCTTTAATGCCATTGCTAACCACCAAAATAGCATCTGCCTGTTCTATTACTTCTCGTTCATAGTTTAAATCAATTTTCTTTGCCCAGTTGGTATGCAGCAAATCTTTATAATAATAAATATCCGTCCAGGGGTCTCGCAAATCGGCAATCCATTTAAGGTGGGGATATCTCTTCTTTAGTTTTAAGCCTATTAATTGTGAACTGTGCGGCGGTGTAGAAATAATAAAGGTATCTATTTTCTCTTCCTCAATTAATATGCAGGCTTCTTTATAAGCACTTCTTACCCAGCTTTTTCTGGCGTCGGGTATAAGCAGATTTCCTCTTAAAAAGCGTAATACTTTGCTGACAAATGTATTTTTATTATGATTGGCAAAACCTGAATGGGGTACTTCTTTTTTAGGTAATAAGGTGCTAAATACTTTAAGTATCTCCGTGTTTTTTGTCTTTACAATTTTTAAATCGGGGCTTATGTCTTTTAAAAGTGTAGCATCTTTAATGGGGTAAAAGGCCTTGTTTTCATCAATGGTCAGTACAAAAGGTTGCACACCGAAACTGGGCATATACTTTACAAACTTCAGCATACGCTGCACCCCGGCTCCTCCGCTTGGAGGCCAATAATAAGTTATAACCAGTAGCTTCTTCACCACGCAAATGTAAGCTCAAAACCTTTGTTTGTCTAATTTTTTAGCGCATTAAGCTATTAGTTTACATTTTTATTTCTTTTATGATTTAGGATGTTTGCCCATTCAAAAAATACATCTACATTTGACCGCATAGTATTGAAATGATGGAAGTAAAAGACGTAGCAAGCACAGCCTTAGCACAAAATCCGGTTATAGGACGTATGTTAGAATATAACCACGAGCAACTTGTTTTTTGTAATGATAATGAAACAGGGTTGAAAGCTATTATCGGTGTACACAATACTATTTTGGGTCCTAGTTTGGGTGGCACGCGTTTTTGGAATTATAATAACGAAACTGAAGCATTGATAGATGTACTGCGCCTTTCACGTGGTATGACGTATAAATCTTCTGTTGCAGGAATTAATTTAGGTGGAGGTAAGGCTGTAATTATTGGTGACCCAAAGAAAATAAAATCAGAAGCATTGCTTCGCCGCTTTGGTAAATTTATTAATACGCTTGGTGGCAAATATATTACTGCCGAAGATGTGGGCGTAAACACCCGCGATATGGAAACCATTCATAATGAAACAAGTTACGTTGCCGGACTTCCTGTAAGCATGGGGGGTGGGGGAGACCCTTCTCCAGTTACGGCTTACGGTGTTTATGTTTCTATGAAAGCAAGTGCTAAAGAAGTTTATGGCAACGATTCTCTTGCAGGAAAAAAAGTATTGGTGCAAGGTTTAGGCAACGTAGGTATGCATTTGGTAGAGTATTTGGCTAAAGAAAAAGCTGTGCTTTATGTGTATGATATCAGCGAAGAGCGTGTTAAAATTGCTGTTGGACTACATAGTGCAACATCTGTTACACCTGATAAAATGTTTGATTTGGATATTGATATTTACGCACCCTGCGCTTTAGGAGCAACGGTTAATGACGATGCTTTAAGTAAATTAAAATGTGCTATAATATGTGGTGCTGCCAACAACCAATTAGCCGATGAGAAAGTGCATGGCGAAGTAGTTACCAAAAAGGGCATTTTATATGCACCTGATTTTGTAGTAAACGCAGGCGGCATCATCAACGTATATTATGAACTGGAGGGCTATGTGCGTGAACGTGCTATGGCTCATGCCGAAAAGATTTACGATACAACTTGGAACATTATTCAAACAGCAAAAACAGAAAAGATACCAACCTATATGGCGGCTAATCGCATTGCAGAAAAGCGCATAGAGGCTATTGGAAAAATAAAAGTAAGATTTTAAATAGAGTGCAACCCCCCCCAACGTTCTTTATATGTTTAATCGACGATTTTTACGCATAAAAATTATGCAGGCCCTGTATGCCTTTTTCAGAGATGAGAAGGCTGATGTGAAAGTGGCAGAGAAAAACCTCTTTACCTCCATCGATAAATCATATGAGCTGTTTCTTTATTTACTCAGTTTCTTAAATAACCTGCAATTTGTTGCCCGCATTTCTATGGAAGAAGCCCGTGCTAAAAGGCTTCCTACCCAGCAGGATTTAAACCCCAACATGAAGTTTGTAAACAACCTTTTTCTTACGGCGTTAAACGAAAATAAACACATTAACGATGCTTGGAAGAATTATAAAGTAAGCTGGCAGAACGATCAGGATTTGGTTCGTAAGGTGTTTAATGAAATTAAAAATACAGCTTTCTTTAAAGAATACCTGCAAAACGAGCAACATAGTTTTGATGGAGACAAAAAGTTTATCCAAACCATTTTGGAATCTTTCCTATACGAGCACGAACTGTTTAACTTCTGGTTTGATGAAAAGAACATTTATTGGACAGATGATTATTACTATGGTTTTTACTTCCTCAGCCATTGGATGGATGCCGTTACCGAAAGCAAAATGCTTGCACCTAAGTTATACCGCGATGAAGACGGTGATAAGAAGTTTGTAAGTGATGTGTTTATTAAAACCATCCTGCACAGCAGCGAGTTTGAAACCATGATTGCCGAACATACCAAAAATTGGGAACTGGAGCGTATTGCATCTTTAGATGTATTGCTAATGAAAATGGCACTTAGCGAAATACTATACCTGCCCAGCGTACCCGTAAAAGTATCTATGAACGAGTATATAGATATAACCAAAGAATATAGCACCCCGCAAAGTGGTGGCTTCATTAATGGTATATTAGATAAAATAGTACTTGAGCTAAAAGGTCAAAACAAAATACAAAAAGCTGGTAGGGGCTTATTGGAAGGGTAGTTTACCTCACAATAACCAACTTTTTATTTACAACACCCTCGTTGCTTTGCAGGCTTATATTATAAACACCCTCATTTAAGCTGCTTGCATCTATACTTGTTTTGCCGTTTATGGTTTGGTTTAATACAAGCTTACCATTTACATCATAAACTTGTACCTTAAATTCCAACATTAAGCCTATGTAAACAAACAGGCAGCTTAGTGTTTTCGTTATAAACCTTTCCGTTTTTGAAAGAAACATCCGTTAATTGGGTAAACACCTTAGGAGGGGGGGGTATAACCTTAGTATTATTAGCAACGGAGGTATTGTAAATAAAAGGTTGGTTATCGTTAGATAATTGGCTGTTTTTAACGGCTTGTAAATAATTTACTTCTCCCTGTAAACCAGCATATCAATTACCGAGTTAGATGGGCTGCTGTTATCGGTTAGTGTAATAGTAAAGTTTCGTTTATTGCTATCAAAGCAATTAAATACAAAATAACCTTTATCCATCATAGGTGCGGTATATTTTGTTTGGTAATACTTTTTTAAATCATTCAGTATTTTCTCGCCTTCATCGCTGTTGGTAGAAGTAATATGCACTTCTATTTCAGTAATCGTATCATTCTCTAAAGAATAGGTAATGCCATATTTGCTTATAGAATCAATGTTTTGCTCAAACGTAATATGACCGGCAGCTTTTTCACTGGCCTTGTCTATTTGAATAGCGGGAATAACCTGTTTGCCTTGCCCAAGTTCAATACCTCCTATAATCCCATTCGGACTTTTAATAACAGAATCTAAAGCATAATGGTATTCAGGAAAAACCCGTTTGCTTACATCAGCAGATTTATCAGATTCAGCATGATTATTGCAAGAAGAAACAAGTAATAAGAGCATGAAACAAAAAGCCCATCCTAAATCCTTCCCAAAGGGAAGCACTTGCGTTGTGTACTCCTCCCCTGGGAGGTTGGGAGGGGCTTGACTCATTACCTAAAGATGAATTACTTCTCCGTATGCAGCAGC
>CAJCJB010000134.1 GCA_903970545.1 Candidatus Saccharimonadota bacterium
TTTTACCAGTTCATATTCTCTCATCAAAAACTGATACTTCTCCAAATAATTGCGCTGTAGCGTTAAATCGTTTGTGTTTATTCTCATCGTAACAAATTATTTTTAAATATAATCTGTTACCGAATTAAATAACCTTTACAAGGGGGAGGGGCTTCAACTACACCAACTACTCCTACACCTCCCGCTCCCGAAAGAACAACACCCACCACAACTCCTGTTACACCACATACCGTTTCTACATCACAACAAAGTTTCGACCAGCTAATCCAACACATGGCAGCATTTATTGCCCTCTTAACAAGCATACCCACATACAATCCCAACGAAACCGACCTTAAAATCGCAGCCCTAAACACCTACCAAACAAACCTAACCACCGTCAACACCGCAGCCGTATCGGCACACACCAATTACAGCAACTCACTCATAGCCCGCAACAAAGTACTCTACACACCCATCACCGGACTCTGCGATATAGCCCAGGAAGTCAAAAACTACGTCAAATCAGTCTACTGAGCCACAGCTCCCGAATACAAACAGGTAAGTAAACTCGTATTTACCAAAAAGAAAATCTAAAAACCACCAACCTCCCTCTCCTTTCAGGAGAGGGTTGGGGTGAGGTCGCCCTTAGTAAGTATAATACAAGCACGAGCATTTATAATATAAGCGCAAGTAACCATAAAACTCGTATGAGTATCCATAAAACTTGCACGAGTAACCATAAAACTACAGCGAGCATCCTTAATACAAGCACGAGTATCCATAAAACTGCCATGAGGATCTATAATATAAGCGCGAGTAACTATAATATGAGTGCGAGTAACCATAAAACTTGCACGAGCATCCATAATATAAGCACAAGTAACATCAAAACGCATCAAGTCCCTCTCCAAAGGAGAGGGATTTAGGGTGAGGCTTCTCCCTTCAACTTCAAATATTTTTTAAACATAAAAAGTTCTATGTGTTAAGAAAAAACAAAGCTAATCTGTTAACTATTTTTAATTTTGTAAAAACAATATTTGAAACGTGACGTTAATAAAATCTATTTCAGGAATCAGGGGAACCATTGGGGGCATTGCAGGCGAGGGACTTACTCCGCCTGATATTGTAAAGTATGCTTCGGCCTACGGTACCTGGCTGAAACAACAACATAAAGAGCCGCTTAGTGTGGTAATTGGCAGAGATGCGCGCATTTCGGGCGAGATGGTTCAGCAACTCGTTCAGTCCACCTTATCTGCACTCGGTATAGATTGTATAGATATTGGTTTATCTACCACCCCAACCGTTGAAGTAGCGGTTACCGAACTAAAAGCACAGGGAGGTATTATTATAACGGCCAGTCATAACCCCAAACAATGGAATGCCTTAAAACTACTAAACGCTGATGGAGAATTTATAAGCGAAGCAGATGGTGCCAAAGTGCTTGCCATTGCCGAAGAAGGAAGTTTTAGTTATGCAGATGTAAACCGTTTAGGCAAAATTTCTCATCGCGATGATTTATTAAAACTACACATCAATAAGATTTTGAAACTGCCTTACGTAGATGTAAAAGCTATCAAGGCTAAAAAGTTTACCATAGTGCTGGATGCCATCAACTCAAGCGGAGGTTTTGCGGTGCCTATGTTACTGGAGGCTTTGGGTGTTACCGAAATTATAAAAATACATTGCGAACCCGACGGGCAGTTTGCACATAACCCCGAACCATTGCCCGAAAACTTAAGAGATTTATCTAAAGCGGTTACAAAAAACAAAGCTCACTTGGGTATTTCTGTTGATCCGGATGTTGACCGCCTGGCACTTGTTTGCGAAGACGGAGAAATGTTTGGAGAGGAATATACACTGGTTGCCGTTGCCGATTATGTGTTGAAACATCATAAAAAAGCAAACACGGTTTCTAATCTTTCTTCTACCCGTGCCTTGAGAGACGTTACCGAAAAGGCAGGAGGAAAATACGCTGCATCTGCTGTAGGCGAAGTGAACGTAGTTACCTTGATGAAAGAAACAAAAGCCGTTATTGGCGGCGAGGGTAATGGCGGTGTTATCTTACCCGAGTTACATTATGGCAGAGATGCCTTAGTTGGTATTGCATTGTTTTTAAGTCATCTGGCAAAGTTTGGTAAATCAACTTCGTTGTTGCGCAGCACCTATCCCGATTATCATATCTCTAAAAACAAAATAGAGCTTACTCCCGAAGTAGATGTAGATTTTATCCTGGAAAAGATAAAAACAAAATACAAAAAGCAACCCGTTAATACAGTTGATGGCGTTAAGATAGAATTTGATAAAGAGTGGGTTCACCTACGTAAATCAAACACCGAGCCTATTATTCGTATCTATTCAGAAAGCGCAAGCATGTCAACAGCAGAAAACCTTGCCAAGAAAATAATTCAGGATATAAGAGAATTAATTAAAGAAAGTCAGATGGCATGATGAACTACGTTTTGTTTGACGACTCCGCTTGGAGCGATTTATTGCCCCTCACTTTTACAAGACCTGCCTGCGAAATAAGAATTGGCATCCTCACCATAAAAGAAAAGTGGGAGCTCCTCTTTAAAAAAGATTTCTCTTACAAAACACAGGATTATTTGTCGGTTAAGTTCCCATTCAAGATAAAAGAAAAATACCCTACCCTGTTTATAAACGGAAGAGTTTGTCCGGACGAGACTTTGTTCCGTGAAATTAAGAAGCTCAAAATGTTTCAGGTGTTATACCTCGGTAATATTCCGTTGGCTTATTGCGGAGATACCGACAGCGGCGAGTTTCACAACAACTTCACCAAAGTATATTCTAAAAGTAAACCTACTATTATACAGTACCCCTGGGATATTTTCAGAATGAATGAAAACCAACTCATCTTCGATTATATACTCTTAACAGAAGGAAGAAAATCAAAACCTCTTTCAAAAAGTAATACGGTAATTGGCAAAGGAAAAGTATTTATAGAAAACGGAGCAACCGTTGAGTGCGCTACTATTAACCCTCTTGGCGGATTTGTTTATATAGATAAAGACGCAACCATTATGGAAGGTTGCCACATTCGCGGAAGTTTTTCTTTGGGAGAACACAGCGAAGTAAAAATGGGCGCAAAGATATACGGACCTACAACTGTCGGACCACAAAGCAAAGTGGGTGGAGAGGTAAGTAACTCCGTAATTTTTGGATACAGCAACAAAGGGCACGATGGTTTTTTGGGCAACTCTGTTTTAGGCGAGTGGTGCAACCTAGGTGCTGATACCAACAACTCTAACCTAAAGAATAATTATGCTGATGTAAAGGCGTATAACTATACCAAACACAAGATGATTAATACCGGCCTGCAGTTTTGCGGATTGATTATGGGTGATCATAGCAAAACAGGTATCAACACCATGCTAAATACAGGAACTGTTGTAGGAGTTAATGCAAACATTTTTGGTGGAGGGTTTCCTGCTACATACGTTCCTTCTTTCTCTTGGGGTGGGACAGGCAAGCTTGATAAATATGAACTTGCTAAAGCTTTTGAGGTTGCCCAACGTGTGATGGAAAGAAGAGGTATTACGCTAACCGATGCTGATAAAAAAATCCTCTCAGAGGTTTTTAAGACTACACATCATTCTTAACAGAACAACATAAAAAAACACCTAACCACATACGTGATTAAGTGTTTTTAGTACATTCTGTTAAAAGAATTACTCAGCTACTTGTACCATTTTAAATGGCACGCTGATAATAGCTTGGTAATCTTCTCCGGCTTCTAACATATCTTCATCATCTTCTTCGTAATGCCAGTTAATAGTTACCGAACTACCCCCTTTATGTATAGCTTCTAATTTTTTAAACACGTCTAATATACATTTAGATGAACTTGTGTTAAAGTACTCCAACTGCACATTTACTGTTGTTGCCGGTTTTGGGCTTAATCCGTATTTCTCAAGGTTATCTACCAATGGTTTATAAAACTCAATTGAGTTTTCAGGTATCGAACGACCTTTAATTTCTAATACACCACTTCCTAAATCGAAGTTAATAGTGGGTGTTTTTGGTGTTCCTTCCAGAGTGAACTTTTCCATAGCTGTGTTATATTATTGGTTTAGCGTTACTTTTATATTTAAACTAAAAAAAGATACTTTCTCGTCAATTGGCTGAAAGGTGTAGTGTAGTTTCTGACCTGTTTTGCGGGCAATATCTACCATTCCTAATCCACCACCACCTTTAAGCGACATTTCTCCGTTATTCAGTATCTGTTTATAATAATCTTTCAATTCTTCTTTTGTTAATGAGTTTACCTCGTCTAATCTGCTTTTTAAGCCTGTAACATTCTCATTTAATATGTAGTTGCCTGTAATCACGTTATAAGCCCCATCTAGTTTTCCTATCATAAATATGGCTGAACGACCATTCTCTCCACTATCAACCGGTGCTTCATCCATGTGGTGATACAGGTTTTGCAGGCATTCTACCAACACATTGTAAACTTTTTTCTTGGTTTTAGGTTCCTCCTGGAAGTTGTCCATTTTGCTTTCCATAATCTGCAAAATAGATGTTAACAAATCAGATGTGATGTCGCCTTTAAAAGAGAGCAGTATGTTATTACGCTCCATTTTATCATAGAAATCAAAGAGGTCTAACATCATAGGTTCTAAAATCTGAACAAAAATAATAATTAGTTTAAATAAACCAACATTTTTTTTTTAAGGCAACTACTCTTCTTTAAAGGGATTTCGCGGTATCCACTCGGTAGGTTGTAAAAAACTGATAAACGGGTTAAGTATTACCTTACTTACCGTGTTTTGTGGTTTTATATAGCAAACTAATTCATGTGCTTTAGCACCCACAGTACTTTTAATTTCAGATGCTGTTCTTCCTAAATTAAGAAGTTTCCTTTTATGAATAATAGCAAGCTCTATAAAGTGATATAGTATGTTTTGATATAGTTCATATTCTTTATTGGTTTCATAATCTATGCCGATGCAATGAGCTTCTAAGGTATCATTTGATAGATAATAGCCCGATTTAAAGGCTACGAGCTTATTGTTTGCAAAATAGCCCGTAACAAAAAAGGTATCTGCAAAGGTGTTCTTCATTTCATAGAAATAGGTTGGTGCAAGTTTTACGAGTTTGAACTTTGCCTTATTAAACACGTTTTCATACAGGGCATATATCTGGTTATTGTAGCGCTTTACCTCTTCTACAGTAAAATCTTTCTTAACTATGGTGGCTCCATCTTTAAAAATATGTTTGGCGCGGTTTCGGTATTTCTTGGCAAAGAGGGTTATGTAATCATTTATATCATTTAGGTTGGGAGGTATTTCAATTAGCATATCGGGTTCTGCCGGAAATTGCGTAAACCTGTTTTGCTCTAACACGTTGGTTTTGGGGAGTTGGTTTGCATAGAAATCTTTTATAAGGGTAGCAGAGATTGTGCCTCGAAGTTTTTCTTCTTTTGATACTACTTGAGTAATTTTTTCCAATACATAAAAGGCATCTTGGCGAGTTATAGCTGCTGTGTGGGCAAAGCAATGCTCACCGCTGATGAAGTTGTTGCCTGCCGTGACGACACGCATTATAATGTGGTCTTTATATTTATCTATATACTTATCGAAAAGCTTTAGGCGGCTGGCGGTAAGGTCTTTGATTTGAGATTCTACGAGTTCGCCAAACAGATCTGCTGTAAAATCGACGACCTGAAAGCAAATGATAAAAACAGGTATTTTGTTTTTATATACAATTGCAAAACGGTGCGCGATATTGGGTTGATGGACTCTTTCTATAAGATGAAGATATTGAGCGTCGAGAAAAAAATCTTTGCCGGCAAGGACAGTATTCCACTCTTGCTTGTTAACCTCGACCATGCTTTCGTAAAATGTAAAAGTATAATCAGCATCTAACTTGCGCTGAGGTTTTTTGCGCAAACGTTCTTTGTGTTTATCACAGAAAGGTATCACGGGTTAAAGGTACGTATATGAATTAGAAATGAAGAATTAAGTGTTATTTTGCACATATATAATTAATTCAAGTTGCTAGTTAAAGTTTTAAAAAAAAGGGTTAGTCAAAGGTTAAGTAAATTTGTTTTGCGAACCAATAAACTAAAACCCATGCTAACCCGAGATAAAATTATATCAATTTTTTGTTTCTTAGATGAT
>CAJCJB010000135.1 GCA_903970545.1 Candidatus Saccharimonadota bacterium
AAATAGGTGACAGGGTAGTACGTTTGCAGGAAATGATAAGTAAACTAACCAATAACACCTGGTTTTCTACCGGATGGGTGGCAGGCACCCTAACGCAGGCACAATTTGGGTTAGATGTAACTGCTTATACAACCGCAGTAACTAACGTAAAAAACCACGTAGCAGGGGCAGTAGGTGCGCGCAATACGGCGTGGACTACTATAAAAGCTGATTTGCAGCTTATATGGGCTATGGTGCAAAGCAAGGCAAATGCCAACGAGAGTAATGCCGCAGCTATAATAGGCAGTGTTGGTTTTTTTGTAAGAACATCTAAAGCCAAAGTAAAACAAACCAACGATGCCATAAATACAGAAGTGTTGGGTACTATTTTATTAACTGCTGATACTGCCGGACATCACGAATGGCAAATATCAAAAGACATGGTAACTATCATTACGCTGCCAAGTACCGATACATCTAAAACCTATGTAGATGATTTAAACCAGGGAGATGTTTGGTACTGTAGAAACAAAAAAGTAAACACTAAAAAATCTACCTACAACTGGAGCCCATGGGTGAAACTAATTGTTGGTCCCGGTGGCAGAATAGTAGGTGGCGGCACATTGCCCGGTCATGCCGGTGGTTTGCCCAGTGCTTAAAGTCTAACAAACTTTCTCTAAACAAGATGGCATCCTTTAGCAGGGATGCCATTTTTGTTTTGGCACTACTATTTAAAAATTACTTTTGCTGTACGCTAATAAAGAGCAAATTAATGCACAACACTGCCGTCATAAAAGTAAGTATTGCAGCTGTTGAACAATTACAAAGCATAAGCCGGCAAACCTTTTTTGAATCGTATGCCGACCGCAACACGGCAGAGAACATGCAGAAATACTTAACCGAAGTTTTTAGTATTGAGAAATTGAGTGAGGAATTAAATAACCCTTGTTCTGAATTTTATTTTGCAAACATAAACAAGCAAACAATTGGCTATTTAAAAATAAACTATGCCCATGCGCAAACCGAATTGAAAGATGAACACGCTTTGGAAATAGAGCGCATATATGTATTAAAAGAGTTTCAGGGTAAGCAAATGGGGCAATTACTTTTTGCTAAAGCTTTGCAATTAGCTAAAGAAAGAAAATCAACTTACCTTTGGTTAGGTGTATGGGAAAACAACACAAAAGCTATCAGCTTTTATAAAAAGTGTGGCATGATAGAATTTGATAAACATATTTTTGTGTTGGGCGAAGACAAACAAATGGATATTTTAATGAAACTGGAACTATAACCCATGAAGAAGTTTCGCTATACCGTTTTCATTAGTTGCAGCTTTATTTTATTGTTTCATATAAGCTGTACCCTTATTTTTAATTTTACTACCACAGCTGATAATACAATACTGCAAAGGGTAGTGCGAAGGTATATGCTGCCTGTGTTTAGTCAGAATAATAAAGTGTTTGCACCCGACCCTCCCGGCGGTAAACAACAGTTATGGGTTCGTTACCATAGTATTGAAAAGGGTTGGACAAAATGGTTTAATCCCGGAAAGAACCTGTTGGATATAACCTATACCAATCGTTTCAGCATAGCATCTGTGCAAAACAGGGTGCATGAGTATGTGTTGGGGCAATTGTATAGTGTGCATACTTTATCTTCTGACTACTTTAAAGCAGATACCGCAGCCGCAAATGATTATCTAGTAAAAGACAAGCGTTGCATTATGGCACGCAGATACTTTTCGGATATAGGAGATAAGGAAGCCAATCATCCTTTTTTTGATAAACTACAGTATAAAGTAATGTTTATTTGTCCGGAAGAGTTTAGTGGTAAACCGTATTCTGAAATTAAAGCAGATACCACTGTGTTTAACTTTCCTGAAATGAAATTTACTCCTTCCATCAAATGGGCAAAACGATAAATGAACGCATAGATACTATCACTACCGTTATGCCTTATGGCACTAACATTGCGCTTTTCCGCAAAGCACTGATGGTGTTTTTGCTTTGCAATACATTGTTCCTGTTATCCTATTCTAAAATATTATATGGCATACACAATTATTTTATTCCGTTTGATGCAAGCAATAATTTTATTCTGAAGGCATTAAGTTTATTAGATAAACCTCAGTTTGCATCTCACTGGCAATGGTTTATAGGCGGACAAATCATTTCTATCCTCGCTTGTTTGTTCCTCCCTTATAAAAGAATATCAACGCTGTTGGTTTACTTTTTTACGATGAGTCTTTACAACAAAACAATTCCCATACAAAACGCAGGTTTTAATTTATTGGTCATGGTGTTGTTCATGCTCATCTTTATGGATGAAAAAGCAAGTGATACAAAAAATCCTTATCTACGAATCTTAAATATTACAATAAGCAACTTTGCTGTGTGGGCTGCACGCTTTCAGGTAATTATTTTGTATGTGGCAGCCTCTTGGTTTAAGTTGTATGGCACAAGCTGGCTTGATGGAACCGCCTTTTATTATGTGCTATATACCGATACATTTACCCTCCCATGGTTCAGAGATTTATTTATAAGCAACTCTTTTATGATTCATTTTGTAAGCTGGTTTGCTTTAGGTTTCCAGTTGCTCTTTCCTGTACTTATTTGGTTTAAAAGAACAAAGCCCGTTATGTTGGCATTGGGAGTGCTCTTTCATGTAATGATTATGTTTGTAATGGGCATTATAGATTTCGGTATTATTATGATAATTATGTATTTGTTGTTTTATATCCCTAAGAGAATTAAAACTGCTAATAGCCCAGTTTCTTAAACTGCTGCACGTAACTATTAAACGCAGTAGTATCTCCTTTACTTTTAGAATAATTAGCTATACGCAAATACACATCTTTAAAATCGGGTTGGTCTGGTTGAAGAGTTAATACTTTCTTCCATAACTCAACAGCCTCTTCTATTCGATTTGTTTTAGAATACACACTTGCCAAATGATATAAAGAATACGCATCTCCCGATTTAGAACCTAATAGAAACTCGTGTTCGGCTTCTTTATATTGTTGCTTTCCTAAATAAATTACCCCCAGGTTATCGTGTAAGATGCTGTAATAACTTACTCTGTTACTTGGGTGCACAATACCATAAATAGAATCTCGCTTCATGGCTATTTTATACATCTCAATAGCCTGATCTTTTTTGTTGGCAATCTCATAATCTCCCGCCAGATTAACGCAAGGCACCACACTATACTGAGAGGTTTGCATAGCACTTAAATTAAAGTTAAACTGATTCTTAAATATCTCTAACCGGCTATTGGTTATAAAGAGTAGAACCAATATATAAACCGACGGAACAATCCATAGCTTCCTATTCCCCTCTCCACTTGGAGAGGGGTTAGGGGTGAGGCCCTTCATCCAATCTGTTTCAGCGGCAAGAATAATAAAACCAATGATAGGTACATACAAACGATGCTCTAATCCTTCTACCAACCTCGCAGAGAAAGATGGCGCAAGAAAAATAACAAACCATGTTATTCCGAATAAAACAACACTCCACCGCTTGTTTTTTGAAAAGAATATCATCGCAGCAACAAGTACAATAGCAATAATTACCTGCAGATAATTTACATCTTCTATCATACACATCACAGATAGATTAAATGGAAGGATTGCTTTACCAATGTATTGCAACATAAAAGGTGCATTATTTAAAAGGTTAGATAATGCGGTGTGTATGCTGTTATCAGTTATAGAGCCTGCCAAAGCCATTTTCCGCAAGAAGAACCAAGGAAGCATGAATGCCGCATAACCAATACCAAACTTATACCACAATGCTTTAAAATCTTCTTTAGAAATAAACCTGAGATAAAACAAAAACAAGACAGGCAGCACAATGCCATTCTCTTTGGTGAATAATGCAAAACCAAAAAACACACTATGCCATACTAAATCTTTGATGTTTTTACTTTCGAGATATTTGAGCAGATAAATAAAACTGCTTAACACAAAGATGGCAAGCAACATATCATTCCTGCCGGGTATCCATGCTACGGCTTGGTCAACCACCGGATGAACAGCAAACAAAAGTGTAAGCAAAAATGCACAGATGGAATTTACTTTCAGTTTGTTTAGCAAAGTAAATAAAAGCAGACAAGCAATAAGGTGATAAAGTAAATTTGCAAAATGATACCACCTTGGTTTGGTATTCCCTGCAATGTTGGCGTCCAGCATAAAAGAAAGGGTAAGCATAGGGCGGTAATAATCTTTCTCCTTATCAAAATTCTTGTTCACATACATCACATGATGCTTAAAAGCCTCGGGTATGTTATTCAGGTTTTTAATAAACTTGTAATTGGTTTCTATCAATGTGGTATCATCCAAACCAATGTACTCATAACTAATGGTGCGTGCATACATCAAAAAAACAAATACACTGATTACGATAAGTTGTAGTCTTTTGTTTAAGAAGAAATCTTTTGAAGGCATACAATCTCTTTAATAATCCAGTTCCATATCCAACCTGTTCTTTAGCGTAAGTAAGGTTGGGTTCTTCGTTAACATGGTTTCAAATTTCTCGGAAGGTGAGTAAGCTCTTTTAGTAGGGTCTAATTTCTTTTCCTGCGTACGCATGGTAATATTCTGGTTACTCAAGCCTTTGCGCACATGGTCTAAGAAACCTTGTTTATAAGGTTCGAAGCTGTCTATTTGTGCTCTGTTCTCTATATCAACAACTATTTCAATTTCGTTTTGTAGAGATATTACTTCTGCACGAAGCATATTGGCAACTTGCTTTTTGCCTTGCTGTTGCATTTTATTAGTGTATTCGGAAACGATTTGTTGTAGTTGCTGCAGGGTAAAGGGCTGGTTGGTTGTATAAGTAACTTTTTCCTCGGCAACCATTTGGGTTGTTTCAACAATTTGTTGTGCTTGCTTTAATCGGAAGCCATCACTAAAGTTTAAATCTTTAAAAGCAGCAACAGGCTTATTGGTTGTTTTAGGTTGAGGTGTTTGCACTTCCTCAATCTTTACTTTTTCAATCTTAGCTTTGGGTTCTTGCTTATGTAATGGGGTAGGAGAGGGGCTTGTACTTACTTGTTGACTTATGCCGGATTCGGTATCATCTTTTTTTTTTCTGCATCTACCGATGCAGCATTTAAGTATGAGATTTGCAGCAACGCTATCTCTACCTGCAATCGCTGGTTCTTGGCAGTCTTATAACTTATATCACAACGATTGATAATACCCAATGCTTTTAGTAAGAATTGAGTGCTACAAGCCTGTGCTTGTTGCAGGTACTTTTGCTTCACATTCTCACTCACCTCTAAAAGCTGAATGGTAATGGCATCCTTACACACTAACAAATTGCGGATATGCTCTCCCAGTCCGGCAATGAAATGATGCCCGTCGAAACCATTATTTAAAATCTCGTTGAAGGTTAACAACACCGTAGAAGTATCCTGTGTGTTAAGTGCATCGGTAATTTTAAAGTAATAATCATAATCAAGTACGTTCAGGTTTTCTATAACCGATTTGTAGGTAAGGTTGTTTCCGCCAAAACTCACCATCTGGTCGAACATACTACAGGCATCACGCAAACCGCCATCAGCTTTTTGTGCAATTACTCTAAGGGCATCTTCTTCGGCAGTAATGCCTTCTGTTTTTGCAATGTAGGCAAGGTGATTAGAAATATCTTCAATGCGTATGCGGTTAAAATCAAATATCTGACAACGCGATAAAATAGTAGGAATAATCTTGTGCTTCTCTGTGGTAGCTAAAATAAAGATGGCATGTTTAGGTGGCTCCTCCAATGTTTTAAGAAAGGCATTAAAAGCCGCAGATGACAGCATGTGAACCTCGTCTATGATATATACTTTGTACTGCCCTAACTGCGGAGCAAAGCGCACTTGGTCAATCAGGTTACGAATGTCTTCTACCGAGTTGTTTGATGCAGCATCTAGCTCAAATACGTTTAGCGATTGCCCACTGTTGAAAGACGTGCAACTATCACATTTATCGCAGGCTTCGGTATCGGCAGTAAGGTTAAAGCAGTTAATGGTTTTGGCTAAAATACGCGCACACGTTGTTTTGCCCACGCCGCGCGGCCCACAAAACAAAAAGGCTTGCGCCAAATGATTGTTTTTTATGGC
>CAJCJB010000136.1 GCA_903970545.1 Candidatus Saccharimonadota bacterium
TTGTAAGAGTTTCATTGAGGAGCCGTTTTGAATTTAAGACGGCAAAGATAGTAATTATTAGACCTGAGATATGAGACGTTCAGATTAATAAAAACCCTCTCGTATCTCGCTATCTCAGGTCTCAAATCTATCTTACAATAACCAACCTTTTATTTACCACACCATCGCTACTTGTAATACTTATATTATAAACACCTTCGTTTAAACTACTTGCATCTATATTGGTTTTACCGGCTATGGTTTGGCTTAATACCATTTTACCGCTTACATCATATAAAGTAATAGTTTGTTTTGTATTGTTGTTCGGGTCTATAACAAAACTACCATTAGTTGGATTTGGATAAATGTTTATCAAATTAATATTACTTGCCAGCTGATTGATACCCGAAGCAGCATGATGTGCCGCCAGATTTATTTTTGCAGGTAATCTAAAATCTGAGGCTGTAAGCGCACCGCAATTGGTGTAATAATAATCGGTAGTGCTATCGATAGGAAGTGTGGGGTTAGCAACATGATAACGACTAACCGTATAAACCGCAGGTACAACCCATGCCGATTGGGTACTATCGTAATAAGACATATCGGCTATATAAGGAAAGAAGCAATAACCTAAATTGGTAATATTGGTAGCAGCCGTTAGCATAGTGTCAGTAACATCATACCCTACAACAAAAATATCGGGGTATATATTAGGGTTGCCTGTCAAAGTTGTAGTACCAATGGGGGTATCTGCCCAACCATAAAATATTTTTGTTCCATCGGGTGTACGACTAACGGTTAAATGCGCACCAATAGTTAAGAAATCAGGAGCTGTGCTTGGCCAAGGCGAATAGGGTGAAGTTGTGTCTGTTGAAATGCCATTACATTGACTACTTTGAAGAGAATCAACCATCATTGTATTCCAGGTAGTACCATCGGTTGTAAAATCCCACACAATGGGGTGGTAGTTTATGTAATCATAATCATAACTATATGTAAAAACACCCATAGAATCGGTTGCAGGCGAAGTGAAATTAGCACCATGATATGGCTCATTAACCACAGAAACATAATGCAATACATTATTGGCATCCACCGTTACATCAACTCCATAATATCCGGTGCTGAAACTATAGTACGTTTTTCTTTGTGAACTAAGAGAACCACAGCCTACATTTTTCATTACTTCGGGATGCATGGTTGCCCAATCATACCCTTGCAATACCTGATTCCAGGTATTTCCTCCGTCTGTGGTTTGAAAAACAATGGGTGTCATGGCAGAATCTGCTGAGTTACCAAAGGTGTTAGCTAATTTTCCTATATAAACAGCATAGCCATGCAAGCCATCGGGTGCAAATGCTAAACGAGGTGTAGTAGCATTTAAATACCCTAAATTTGACTGTGCAAAATTTGGTCTTAATGAGGTAGAATCAACAGACCAATTAACCACACCGGGACTTGCCATAGTTGCTTTTGACAGAAAACCTCCTTTAAGTAGATTGCCATTGGTAACTGTAACCGATAAGTCTAATAAATTGCCGGTTGAAAACATGGTATTGCCCACCTGTTGCCCATCGCAATTGGGTGCGCCAAACCAATTTGCACTTCCTCCTATAGGGGTAGGGCCAAAAGGACCACCTGCACTTCCGGAAACACAGTGCAAAGAATCTAATGTTGGTGTAGTATGCGTAACAGCACTTGTACTCCATAAGGGTTTGGCAACATATATACTTCCCAGCCAATCTCCGGTTGCAGCTGCATTATAAGGACCTATTACACAGGAATAAGCATTATGCCAATTGGTGTTGCCCGCAGGGTTTAACCAGGAACCACCCGGAAAACGACCTCCAACTATATTTAAAGAATCTCTATATAAAACAACAGAATCCAATACGTTAGTAACAAACGTAGCAGTAGGGCTTGGTACAGCATTGCTGATAATAGTAGCCTGATACCCGCCACTGGTTGGGAAAAGAGACCAGTTTTGAGACCCACGCTGAGTCCAAACCAGGGCATTTAAATTTTGATTATAGGCCAAGCAATTTTGCTGAATGCAATCGGCACTGGCACCTACGCCATTGGGATTCCACGAGCCGGAAAGGTATATGCTTGCCGGGCAAGACGATGAGGTAGTTTTGGGTTGTACGGTACGGTACCCGTTAGCCTTAGTAAGCGTACCATCTTCTTTAATTACTTTTTTTCTGTTGATGGCAGTTCCTTTAAGGTACTTGGTGTTTGTTGCCTTTTTAACGTCGCTTTGCGCATTTACTTGTTTGATGCAAACCAGTAATACAATAAATAATAGTTTTTTCATGGCTGTAGTTTTAGTTTAAAGTAAATGTACAACATTGAGAAGGCTAAAAGGGGATTTATTTTTTAAACGGTAGTGTTTTTTCGATAAGCGGTCAGTTTTTAACAAAAAACGATAAAACAAGGTGGTTATTTTCTTTTGAAATGGGGTTTGATTGTGTTGCAATACACTTAGAAAGTTTGCAATGCAACAAGATAATCGTGAAATGCTGTTTGACACCTCTGAAATGCGATACGACTGCCTTGAAATACACATTAACATCTCTGAAATGCAATACGACAAGCGTGAAATGACGATTGATAGCCATGAAATGCTGTTTGACACTTCTGAAATGCAATACGACAAACTTGAAATGCACATTGACACCTGTGAAATGCAGTTAGACAGCTAAAAAGCCTAAAACAGCCTTTTTGATTAGGAACTGTCTTATAAATAAGCCCTGTTTCGTTCATAAAAAGAGAGAAAAGCTTGTTTTTAGCAGGATAATTACCGTTAATTTTACTACATGCAGAAAAGGTTTAACGTAAGGGTGTATGGCATTTTGGTACAGGAGGGTAAACTTTTGGTAAGTGATGAGTACATTAAGGGGTATGAAATTACCAAGCTGCCCGGTGGTGGCTTGGAATTTGGCGAGGGTACGGCTGATTGCCTGATTAGGGAGTTTAAGGAGGAGGCGGATATTACGGTTAAGATTAAACGGCATTTTTATACGACTGATTTCTTTGTAACATCTGCTTTCAGCACCAACTCGCAGGTGTTGAGTATTTATTATGTGGTGAGCCATGTTGGTAAAATAAAGCTGGAAGTATCGGATAAGAAGTTTGATTTTAAGAAGCGAATAAATGGTGCGCAGTCTTTCCGTTGGATAGATGTAGATACGATATCAGAAAATGATTTTACTTTTGTGATTGACAGAAAGGTGGCAGCATTAATTGCCGAACAAAAAAGTTTATTTATATAGATTATGATACAAAGAATACAAAGCGTTTTTTTATTGGTAGTTGTGTTGTGTGGAGTTTGTTTACTGATATTTCCGTTTGTAAACTACGAGGGCTATGCATCTTTGTTATTGCGCAGCCCCATGGATTTATTGCCCATAGCAAATTATCTATCCATACTTATCGCATTGCTATGCGTGTTTATGTATAAAAATCGCCCGCTTCAAATCAGACTTTGTCAAATACTAATGGCACTGAATGCTATTTTGATTTTTGTGATGAGGCTTTTTAGCAATCAATTATACGAGCATGATTTTGAAAAGGGAAAATTTCTTTTGCCGTCATATCTGCCTTTAGTAGCTATAGCTATGGCTTTTGTAGCAAGTCGCTATATTAAAAAAGACGAAGAGCTGGTTCGCTCTGCGGATAGAATCAGATGATTAATTCAAAATTAAAAAGTAATAATTTAAAAGAAATAAACCATGCTAATACGCCCGTTTAATTTTAAGAAGTGGATTGATGAAAACAGAAGTTTACTGAAACCACCTGTAAACAACAAGGTAGTTTACAAAGATGCCGAGTTTACTATTATGGTGGTTGGTGGGCCAAACTCGCGCAAGGATTATCATTACA
Organism: Candidatus Saccharimonadota bacterium; assembly: GCA_903970545.1. Taxonomy (GTDB): domain Bacteria; phylum Bacteroidota; class Bacteroidia; order B-17B0; family Aurantibacillaceae; genus PALSA-968. The sequence continues at coordinate 3,862 of CAJCJB010000136.1, forward strand.
ACGAGAGCGAAGAATTTTTCTATCAGTTAGAGGGTGATGTGGTGGTGCAAATTCAGGAAGATGGTAAAGCGGTTAATGTTCCTATAAAAGAGGGTGATATATTTTTGTTGCCTCCTAAAGTGCCTCATAACCCCAAGCGCCCTGATAATACAATTGGTTTGGTTATAGAGCGTCGCAGAAGAGATACTGAGAAAGATGGTTTGCTTTGGTTTTGCGAGAACTGCAATCATAAATTATATGAAGAGTATTTTTCTTTAACGGATATAACTAAACAATTTCAGGTTGTGTTTGAGAAGTTTTATACTAATGAAGATTTGCGTACCTGCAAGCAATGTGGTACGGTAATGCAGCCTCCGGCAGTGATAAAATAAAATTTATTTATGCAAGAGTTATTGGCTTACCTGCGCAACAAACATGGCTTGTGGTTTAAGCTGGCAGTACTTTTATGCAGCACCTTATTTATTGTATGGTTGCTGCCAAGTACCAATACTGTTAACCTTTCTTATCAGCTAAGTAAGCCTTGGGATAAAGAAGATTTAATTTCTCCTTTTGATTTTGCGGTGTATAAAAGCGATGCAGAAGTAAGCGAAGAGAAGAACCAAATTAAGCAACATGCCGAGTTGTATTATGTTTTTAATGATTCAGTTTTTAATAAGAACCGGAATTTATTTTTTCTGAATAATAAACTAAGCAAGCAAGAAGAAGCGGTTTGCAAAGAACTATTTAAGGACTTATCTGCCAGGAATATTATTGAGTTACCGGATACGACGCTATCTGAAAACAACCCGCAAATACTGATAGAGAAAAACAAAACCATAGAAGCTGCTAACCTAAAAGACTTTTACACACTTAGCCAAGCAGATAGTTTTTTAACAGAGAATTTAAAGAAACATTTTGATACTAAAACATCTTTGCGTTTGATTGAAGCGATGGAAAATAGTTTGGCACACACCCTGACTTTCAATAAAAGAATTACCTCGCAAAATTTACAACAGCAGTTGAGTAATGTAGTATCTATAAAAGATAAAAATGTAAAAGGACAATCTATTATTAAACGGGGAGATGTAGTGAATACAGATAATGCAGCCGTATTACAATCTTTACAAAAAGAAATAAATAAACAAGATTATAAGAGCAGGAACTCCTTTATTTCTTTTCTCGGGAAGTTAGTTTATGTGGGTTTATGTTTGTTGATGGTGTTCTTGTTCTTAGGATTATTTCGCACCGGAATATTTTCGCGTAACACACACATCAGCTTTATCTTCTTATTGATATGCTTATTTGTATTGTCCTGTTCATTAGCAGCAAGGAACCCGCACATTAGCATTTATGCCATTCCATTTGCCATAGCTCCGGTTATTATCCGCACTTTTTTTGATACACGCACCGCTTTATTTGTACATTTAAATATTATAATGCTTTGCGCTTTGTTTGCGGCAGAACAAAAGTTTAATTTTTTGTTTATAGAATTGCTTGCAGGTATAGGAACCATTTTTAGTCTGGCTAACTTAGTAAGACGCTCGCAGCTTTTAATAACGGCTATAGTTACTTATGTAATCAGTATGCTTAGCTTTTTTGCATTGAATATCTCTGCCAATGAAAGTTTAACTTTTTCATCTACCTATCCTTTTTTGGTTTCATCAGCAGCATTGCTTTTAGCGTATCCTTTAATTTATGTATTTGAAAAACTGTTTGGCTTTGTTTCCGACTTTACTTTATTGGAGTTGAATGATATAGGCAGTAATGTCTTGTTGAAACAACTAGCAACTGATGCTCCGGGAACATTTCAGCATAGTTTACAAGTGGCAAATATGGCCGAAGAAGCTATCAGGTTGGTAGGAGGGAAGCCATTGTTGGTGAGAACGGGGGCTATGTATCACGACATAGGGAAGTTGAAAAACCCTTATTACTTTATAGAGAATCAATCGTCAAAGATTAACCCGCATGAAGAGTTATCCTATCAGGAAAGCGCGAAGATAATTATCAGTCATGTTATAGATGGTATTGAAATGGCGCGCAAAGAAAGACTGCCTGAACAAATTATAGAGTTTATCCGCACACATCACGGTACAACATTAGCCAGTTATTTTTATTACAAGTTTACCGAAGAAAACCCTCATGCAAAACCCGATGAACATACTTTTCGCTATCCGGGTCCGATACCGTTTAGTCGGGAAACGGCTGTGCTGATGCTAGCAGATAGTGTGGAGGCTTCATCCAGAAGTTTAAAGAACTACGATGCTTTAAGTATAGATGATTTGGTAGAACGTATTTTTAAATATAAGATGGATGAGAACCAACTTATCAATGCTGATTTAACCTTACGGGATTTGACCTTGTTAAAGAAAATATTTAAAAAGCGATTAATGAATATGTATCATGTGCGCATTGAATATCCTAAGCAGTAAACTATTTGCACTTTTGATTGAGTGCCAGTAGGGCAGGTGCATAGCCTTTTTGATAAGCATTTGCTAAATCGTTACAACCATTTTGTCCGAGATTGATTTTTGCAATGCCGCTTAAATACCATGCAAAGGCATTGCCAGGGTTTTTGGATAAAACAAAGTTTATATCATTTAGTGCGTTGGTAAAATCATTTATTTTACCATAACAAATAGCTCTGTTTACGTAAAGCTGTTCGTTTATGTAATTATATTTAATCGCATCAGTATAATTGTTTATTGCCGAAGAAAAATCATTTGTGTTCTCGTAACATAAAGCCCTTAAAAAATAAGCTTTACCAATATCATTTTTAATCGCAATTGCTTTATTAACTACATTCAATCCTGTTTTATAGTCTTTATTATTTATTAGTAAAGTCGCCTTTTGTATATAAGCTGGGTAATATGTTGGCGTTACAGCAATTGTTTTATCGTAATAGATAATAGCTTCTTCGGGCTTTTTTTGAATGGAAAGGGAAGTAGCTTTATTATATAACACCTGATAATTTGCAGCATCTATAATTAATGCAGTATCAAATAAAGAATCTGCTTTTTTAAAATTATGCTCAGCTAAATATTCAGAGCCTAACACATTCATCAATAAATCTGAATTTGGGTTGTTGGTTAAAGATTCAGCAAATAAAACTTTGTTGCTTTTCCATACTTGCACCTTTTGTATAGCTATAATTAAAATGAATACTAGATATAGTATAGGAATAAATTTTAGCCAAGTGTATCTGAAACAAACATAAACTACGGCGAAATAAATTACTATACTCGGGATATAACAATACCTGTCTGCCATATAAGCCTCTCCCACAGGTATAAACTGAAGTATTAAAATAATATTACTTGTAAATAAAAAGATGAGCGATGCAATTAGCTTGTATTGTTTTTTTACTGCATAGAAAAATAAAACAATAATTGCCATGACAAGTAAAACAGAAATAATCTCAAACAACAAATTAGATGTCGGATAATCGTAAAAGACAGAAAGTTTAATAGGTAATAGAATATGAATGATGTATTGTATAAAAGCATAGCAGGCTATTAATACGGATGCAGCTGCTCTGTGTACATAGCCATGACTTTGTTCAGCATTAATAGCAATTATTCCAAATAGAAGAGATAAGATAAAGAAAGGTATTAATGTTTTTAGTTTTTGCTTTAGTTCTTTGTTATCAAAATAAAAACACATAACTACTAATAAAGCAAAAGGTAATGTAACGGCTTGTCCTTTTGATAAAAGAGAGAAAATAAAGAAGATAAGCGAAAGAATATAATTACCCCATATTTTTCTTTCTACGTGTTTTACAAAGAATAATACAGATAAGAGATAGAAGAAAGTATAAAGAACATTCTTTCGCTCAGAAATCCAGATGACAGATTCAAACTGTACAGGGCTTATTAAAAACAATAAAGCAGTTAGCCCGCAAATAGTTTTATTGATTTGAAATTTACTGAGTAGTAAAAAAACTAACAAAGCATTTACAGTATGTAATATAATGTTGGTGAGATGAAAATAAAATACATTTCCATTGCCTAATTTATAATCTAAGGCAAAGCTTAGCATAGTAATTGGGTGATAATTCCCTAAATAAAACTTTGTAAAGAATAGTTTGATGTTCTCAAAAGAAAGTGATTTTATATCCGGGTTATCTCTTACATAAGCAAAATCATCCCAAGGGAAGTAGCCATAAAACAAAGCAGGATAATACAATACCGATGCAACAAGCAAAATGAGTAAAACCCATAATAACTTTTTACTAAAGACTGATTTTATATACGTATTCAAATGCTTATAAAGGGTCTAATTTCTTAATTAATTTTGTATTGACTGTCATTATCGGCAATCCTAAATTTAGTTACCTTCGCGAAGGTAATTATGCAATTTCTATATCATATAGGCAGGTATTTTGTGTTGATGTGGCGTGTGTTTTCAAAACCTGAAAAACTTAGGGTATATGTACATCAGTTTTTTTTCGAAGTAAATAACATTGGACTTAGCTCACTGGGGCTCATAACGATTATAAGTTTTTTTATCGGAGGTGTAATAACCATACAAGCTGCGTTTAGCTTTACTAGTCCGTTAGTGCCTTTATACGCTGTTGGTTTTACTGCTAGAGAATCTATGATATTGGAGTTCTCACCTACCATCGTAAGTTTAATATTAGCAGGAAAGGTAGGAAGTAATATTGCTTCAGAAATTGGTTCTATGCGCATTAGTGAACAAATAGATGCGCTCGAAATTATGGGTGTAAACTCTGCCTCTTTTTTAATTATGCCAAAAGTATTGGCAGGTGTGTTCATCAATCCATTTTTAATTGCTATA